>NZ_CALMAT010000146.1 GCF_937859865.1 uncultured Mucilaginibacter sp. | reverse complement strand
GTGTCATCAACATCATCACCAAAAAAGGCGGACCGGAAGGCATTGGTGTTTACGGAAATTTGACCGGCGGCAGTTACGGGTCGCAAAAGCAAACGGTGGGTTTTAACGGATCGTTGGACAAGTTTTCGTACAACGTAAGTTATACGCACGACCAGACCGACGGCATTAGCGAAGCGGCAGACAAAAACAACACCGGCACGTTTGATAAAGACGGTTACAATCAATCGGCCTTAAACGCTAATTTTTCTGTGGAAGCTGCTCCTGGTCTGCGCATCAGTCCTTTTTTTCGCTTCACTTCCGGTTCTTACAAATATGATAATGGTGCTTTTGCCGATGCGCCCAACCAAAGCTTAAACCGCTATTACAACACGGGTTTAACTTCTCAATATCAGTTGGATGTGAAAAATCGTTTCAACTTAAATTACGGTTATACCAATAACACCGCTTATTACGAATCGAGCTATCCGTCGTCCAACATTGGCCGGTTGCATTTGGTTGATTTGTATTACAACCATGATTTTACGGAAAACATAAAATTACTTTTGGGCGTGGACAACCGCTACACGCAGATCAAGCAAATTGGTGCAGTTAACGTTACGCCGGATGCCAATTTGTTCAGCACTTATGGTTCGCTTTCGGTTAATAAAATTGCCGGTTTTTTAAACTTGGAAGGCGGCGGTAGGTTTAACGAACACAATACTTACGGCCATAATTTTACATATGATTTTACGCCTTCCATCAATTTGGTTGGAGATAAACTGATTCTGTTCGGAACCGTTTCCAGTGCTTTTAAAGCACCTTTGCTGACAGAATTGTTTGGCCCTTACGGCGCAAACCCTGATTTAAAGCCGCAAAAATCTACCAATTACGAAGCTGGTTTTAGCACGGCTTTGTTGGACAACAGTTTTAATTTGCGTGTTGCCGCTTTCCGCCGGAAACTGACGGATGCCATTGTTTATTTGGCCAAAGGTTACGAAAATTTTGACAAAGAGAACGACCAGGGTTTGGAAGTAGAGCCATCGTACAAATACAAAATTTTAACCCTGACTGGTTTTTACAGTTTTGTTGATGGAACGGCGATTAGAAACAACATCAACACTTATGGTTTGCTGCGCCGCCCGAAACAATCTTTTGGTTTGCAAGTCGCTGTGCAGGCAACAAGTAAACTTTATGTAAGTGCCAATTTTAGAAGTTACGGCCAGCGCGGCGATTACAATTATCCAACTAATGTGGTTTTGCCGGCTTACCAATTGCTGGATGCTTACGTGCAATACGGCATTAACGGCAGGGTTAAAGTTTTTGTAAACGCCAATAATATTTTGGATAAACGTTACCAGGAAATTTACGGTTACAACACAATGGGCGCCAATTTCAATGCAGGCGTAAGTTTCAACTTCAACTAACAATAAGTATTTTTGCACGATAAAAGAAGCATCTGTAATGTCTTTAGAAAAAATTAATATTCGCAACAGTGTACTCATTTTAATGATTTTGCTGGCTGCCGCGGCACGTTTTATCCATTTAGATAACCAAAACTTTTGGGCCAATTTTACGCCGGTTGGTGCGGTTTCTTTGTTTGGCGGCGCTTATTTTACCGATAAAAAGAAGGCTTACTTGGTGCCTTTGCTCACCTTGTTTTTAAGCGATTTGCTGATCAACTATTTGTATTTCCATCATTTTGCCTGGTTTTATGCCGGCTCGGTTTGGGTTTATGTAAGCTTTGCTTTGATGGTTTTTATCGGCACAAAATTGCCTAAAGTTAATGTTGTAAATGTAGTTTTGGCTGCGCTGGCCGCTGTTTTGGTGCATTGGCTGCTGACCGATATTGACCCTTGGTTGTACGGAACTTTGTATGACAAAAGCTTCGTTGGTTATTTCCAGTCGTTGTTTGCCGCCATTCCATTCGAGCGGAGTTTGTTGTTGGGCAACTTTGTTTATGGCTTTGTTTTGTTTGGCGGCTTTGAATTGGCGAAGCGTCAATTTCCGGCGTTGAATGGTAGAGACGTTGCATGCAACGTCTCTACCATGTATTTGAAATAGAAAGGTAGGCGCTTTGCCGCGTGAGGGATAGCAGCGGAAAGCCCGGAGCGAGGTACGAGCGAGGACTTGGAGCGGATAGCCCGACCCGCAGGGGCACGCCCAAATTATCATCGTTTTATTAATCATAGAGACGGCATTTATTTGTAGAGACGTTGCATGCAACGTCTCTACCATAATTTTTAAACATGGAAAAATTAGTGGTTTTAACAGGCGCAGGCATTAGTGCCGAAAGCGGTTTGAAAACGTTTAGAGACAGCGATGGGCTTTGGGAAGGTTATAACATTGAAGATGTGGCCACGCCGGAAGCCTGGCGCAAAAACCCGGAACTGGTGCAAGCTTTTTACAACGAACGCCGCAAAAACGTATTGGATGCGCAACCAAACACCGCTCATTTTGCTTTGGCTACGCTGGAAAAAGATTTCGATGTAACGGTTATCACCCAAAATATTGATGATCTGCACGAGCGCGCCGGTTCAACCAACGTGGTGCATTTGCATGGCGTGATCACGCGTTCGCAATCGAGCAAAAACCCGAATTTAACTTACTCGATCAATGGCTGGGAAATAAAAATGGGCGAGGTTTGCGAGTTGGGTTCGCAGTTGCGGGCGCACGTGGTTTGGTTTGGCGAAGCGGTGCCGATGATTGAAAAGGCGGCCATGATTTGTACTGAAGCGGAAGTTTTTATGCTGGTGGGCACTTCGCTGGCGGTTTATCCGGCGGCTGGTTTGTTGGATTATGTGCCGGACGAAACGCCGAAATACATTGTTGACCCGAAAATCCCGGCGATTTCTTCTGTTCAAAATTTGATCAAAGTGGAAGAAAAAGCAACGGTTGGCGTGGCTAAAGTTGCAGAGATGTTAAGGAAAGATTTGAAGTTTTAGTTCACCAATTTTATGCCGGTAAAAGAAGCATTGTTATTCTACCGTTTGCACGGCTACTGCAACTTTTTTTCTCCGTGAATACAACAAACCGCTTACCACCAGCAAACTTCCGGCAATACCGTAAACCGTAATTTTTTCGTGGAGGATGATTACGGCCATGAAATAACCCAAAGCGGGCGTTAAAAAAAGCCATAAACCTGCTTTTACCGAATCTTTCTGCAACAGGTAAAGCCACATCGCGTAGGCCACAATCGAAACCGGAACGATTAACCAGGTGATGCTGAGGAAGAAACGCAGGTCGGGAATTAAAAAGTTGTTTGAACCATTCCACAAAACTACCGGTAAAAACAGTATACCGCCGATGGTGATCTGCCAGGTATTTACTTCCATCTTTTTGAGCGTTAAACCGGAATTGGCGTAATAAATACTACCGGCAGAAAGCGCGATGATACCAGCAATGAGCGCCAAAATCCCTTGTAACGTAGCATGGCTATGGTACAAGTTTGGCACAGAAGCCAATACCAGTCCGGAAAGGGCAATTACAATTCCGGTGATTTCAAACGGCGTTAGTTTTCGTTTGTAAAAGACCGCCGAAAAAAGAATGAGCAACAAAGGGTTTACAGCCGTTATCAAACTAATCAATCCTGCCGAAACGTATTTAATGGCGATTAAATAGCCCGACATGTAAATGGTTACATTCAAAACGCCCAAAATAAACAGCTTTTTAAATTCGGTTTTGGAAGGAAAACGGCTGGTTTTATTTTTAATAAGGTAAGTGTAGCCCATCAAAACCAAACTCACGGTTATAAACCGGATGAAAGTGAGCAAAAACAAATCGCAGGAATGGAATGCAAGCTTGGTGGCAACGGTGGCCGACGCCCAAAGCAAGGCAAACAATAAACCTTCGGCGATTTCCATGTTTTGCGTTTTATAATTTTATAAACGCCGCAAAGATAAAATTTGGGGAAAGTATTTGGGCTTTATCAATTTTTTATGGGTAAAAGAAGCATTTCTATTACTTGGATCGGATAGAAATCAAAGTTAGAAGATCATTAAATGATGCTGGTTTCAGACATTTATTTGTTTGAAAAAACGGATAATATCTTTTGAGAGTAACTCAGGCTGTTCCAACGCTGCAAAGTGGCCTCCTTGTTGATGTTCGTTCCAATAGGTAACGTTGTACCCTCTTTCCACATAAATACGGGGCGGAAATGAAATTTCTTTTGGGAATTTAACAATGCCAACCGGACATTTTACAAAATCTTCTTTTCCGAAAACTAATGGTGATTTACTATTTTCATAATATATATAAACCGATGAATGAATGGTTTCTGTAAACCAATACAAGGTAATGTTTCCCAATAGCTCATCTTTGGTAAAAATGCTGTCTAAGTTACCGTTACAATCGCTCCAGGCATAAAATTTTTCCAGCATCCAGGCACATAACCCTACCGGCGAATCATTTAGTCCATAAACAAGTGTAAGTGGTTTTGTACTGTGCAAATGGGCATAAGCGCCTTCTTTTGCAAACCAGTCTGCTATATATTTTTTATAAGTCAGTTCTTCTGCTGTAAAAACCTCACCTTCTTTTAAAAAAGGTTGATAAGAACCGGGGATATAATTTAACATTAAACCGAGGGTAGCTTCGGGATATTGTAAAGCGAAGGCCGTGCTTACACCAGCACCAATATCACCGCCCTGCAAACCTACCTGCTTATAACCCAGTTGCTGCATTAGTTGATACCACAAAGATGCAACATACCTACTGTTGCATCCGGTAGCGGTAACTTTTTCAGAAAACCCGAACCCCGGTAAAGAAGGTATAATTACATCGAAAGAAAAGTCTTGATGATCAGTCAGCAATGGAATAATTTTCAGCATTTCCAAAAACGATCCCGGCCAGCCATGGGTTATTAGCAGCGGAATACTTTTGCGGCCTTTACCTTTAACATGGATAAAATGTATTTGCTTTCCGTCTATTTCAGTTAAAAAGTTGGGGTAAAAATTGATTTGATCTTCTACCTTTTGCCAGTCAAACTCATCCGTCCAATAGGCTGCCAACTCTTTCATATACGCAAGACTGGAACCTGTACTCCATCCGGTCCGATTTGATAAGTCCATCTGGTATTAATCAATCTTGTTTTTAAATCATCTAAAGCAGCTTTGCTTATAGAACACTCAAAAGGTTTTATCATGGCCAAGAATCAATTTTAATAATCAAGCAAAAGCTAAATGTATTTATAAAAATGCGTTGTATGATTAAAGGAGGGAGAAATAAAAGATGTAACACTGTTTTTTTACCGGTAAAAGAAGCATAGCTGTTATTTCATTGCTTTTAAAATCTTTTTCCCTTTGGATTGCATGGCTGCGCTTCCGCTTTGCATTAAAAATCCTATTTTCTCCTAACTTCATGGGTAAACAATAAGTTTTATAAAACTAAGCACCTAAAAAAGTATGGTAAAAGAAGCATCAATAAAAAGCTGGTTTACATTTATTTTCCTGCTGATAACCTGTATCTTTGCAGCACAATTAGTACAATATGATTACGGTATCCAACCTCTCCTTACGTTACGGCAAACGCACGCTTTTTGAAGACGTCAACCTCAAGTTTACGCAGGGCAATTGCTACGGCATTATCGGTGCAAACGGTGCAGGGAAATCCACATTTTTAAAGATTTTGTCTGGAGAAATAGACCCAACCAGCGGAACTTACAGTTTTACGCCCGGCGAACGGATGGCCGTTTTGAAACAAAACCACTACGAGTTTGATGAATTTTCGGTGATCGAAACCGTTTTGATTGGCCACCAGGAAATGTACAAGGTGATGAAGGAAAAAGACGCCATTTACATGAAGGAGGATTTTACCGACAAAGACGGCGAGCGTGCCGGCGAGTTGGAAAACTTGTTTGCCGAAATGGATGGCTGGAACGCCGAAAGCAATGCGGCAACTTTGTTGAGCAACCTGGGCATCAAAGAAGAATTACATTTTAAACAATTAAAAGAGCTGGACGGAAACCAGAAAGTACGCGTGTTACTGGCGCAGGCTTTGTTTGGCAACCCGGATATTTTGTTGCTGGATGAGCCGACCAACGATTTGGACATCAACACAATTGCCTGGCTGGAAGACTTTTTGGCAAGCTATGAAGCCATCGTTCTGGTAGTTTCGCACGATAGGCACTTTTTGGATACCGTTTGTACGCACATTGTGGATATTGATTTTGCTAAAATGTCCATTTACACCGGCAATTATTCGTTCTGGTACGAATCCAGCCAGTTGGCTTTGAAACAACGATCAGACCAAAACAAGAAAACGGAAGACCGCGTGAAGGAACTGCAGGAATTTATTCGCCGTTTTAGCGCCAATGCTTCCAAATCCAAACAGGCAACCAGCCGTAAAAAAGCGTTGGACAAGATTAATATTGATGAAATTAAAGCCTCCAACCGTAAATATCCGGCCATTTTATTTAACAATTTAGGCAGAGAAGCGGGCGATCAGATTCTGCAGATCGAAAACCTGGGCAAAGTATCAAACGGCGAAGTGCTTTTTTCTAACGTTAATTTAATGGTTGGCAAAGGCGATAAAATTGCGGTGCTTTCTCAAAACAGTCTGGCCACTTCTGCTTTTTATGATATTTTGACCGGCCGCGATACCGATTACACTGGAACTTTTAAATGGGGCGTTACGATAAAAACGGCTGATATCCCAATTGATAACCAGGAATATTTTCAAGGTAAAAATGAAAACCTGATTGATTGGTTGCGCGAATACTCGGAAGGTGAAAAAGACGATCAATTTATCCGCGGGTTTTTAGGCCGGATGTTGTTTTCGGGAGAAGAAGTATTGAAAAAATCAACAGTACTTTCCGGCGGCGAAAAAATGCGTTGCATGTTTTCACGGATGATGTTGCAGGCAGCCAACGTATTATTGTTTGACGAGCCGACCAATCACCTGGATTTGGAATCTATTACGGCTTTAAATAATGGCATGAAAGATTTCCGCGGAACGATTTTGTTTACTTCCCGCGACCATGAGTTGACCCAAACGGTTGCAACACGGATTATAGAACTAACGCCAGGTGGCAGCATTGATAAACTAATGGGTTATGATGAATTCATCAACAGCGAGGCCGTTAAAAAGCAACAGGAAGAATTGTACGCTTTGGCTTAAATTACTTTTAAATTTAAATAAAAAAGGGATGCTAAAAACAGCATCCCTTTTTTTATTGATTTCTAATTATAGTCCTGCACCAGGTTCGTGGTCACCCAACCGGCCAGTTGTACGCCCTTGCGGACGATCTGAAAATGAACGCCCGTTGTTTAGGCCGGAAGTTGTGCTGCCGCCCAGGTCGTCATCATCGTCGTCGTCTAAATCTTTATTAATCACACCGGCGTCGTCATCGTCGTCTATCCTATCCAATTCATCCGCATCCGGAAACGTATCATCGTCGTCATCTATCAAATCGTCATCATCGTCTGGATCAGGAAGCGTTGAATCCAAGTCATCATCGTCGTCATCATCTATAACAGCGTTCCGTGGCGAAGCATTAAAGATAGAATTCGAGGTTTGTTCTGCAAAGCTCTGGCCTTTCGGGCTTAAATAATCAACTTGATCATTTAAGGTATTGGCGTTCATCGTTGTCATAAGTTTGAAGTTTAACGTTAGTTTTTGTTCTGATACTCATAGCAAATAAAATAGCTCATTGTTTGCACCAATTTTGTTTTTTTAAAAAAGGTTTGCAAAACGTTTTAGTGATTTTTTGCCGGTAAAAACAGTATCAAAAACCAGTTCAAATATTATGCCTGCACCTGGTTCAAACAAATTTCTTTCAACTTAAAAACGGTATAATCCACTTCTTCGCGCGTGTTGTATTTAGAAAAAGAAAAACGAATGGCAGGCCGCGCCGGGTTTGCACCAATACCGGTTAAAACATGCGAGCCAATATCTGTGCCGGAGCTGCAAGCGCTGCCGCCGGAAGCAGCAATACCGGCAATATCCAGGCTGAACAAGAGCATTTCCGCCATTTCCATTTCCGGGAAAGAAACATTTAAAACCGTATATAAACTTTTTTCAGGATCAGTTTCGCCATTGAATTGAATCCCCGGAACCAAATCCTGCAATTGCTCCATCATGTACGTTTTTAAACCCAAAACGTGGTTCTTGTGCGTTTCCATTTCGTCATAAGCAATTTGTAAAGCTTTGGCCAAACCGGCAATGCCGTACACATTTTCAGTTCCGCCGCGCATGTTCCGTTCCTGCGAACCGCCATAAATCAAAGGTTTTATTTTGATGCGATGGCTAATGTACAAAAAACCAACCCCTTTTGGCCCGTGCAGTTTATGGGCTGCACCAACCAGAAAGTGCGCTTTCAATTTTGTTACATCATGTGGGAAATGCCCCATCGTTTGCACCGTATCGGTATGAAAAACTGCGTTGTATTGTTCGCAAAGTAAACCTACTTTTTCAATATCCGTAAGCGTTGCAATTTCGTTATTGGCGTGCATCAGCGATACCAAATTACGTTCGTTTTGCTGCAACAATTCTTCTAAATGGTTTAGGTTGATGTTGCCGCGTGCATCCAATCCTACAAAACTCAGTTTGATGGTCCCGGCTTTTTCTAAAGCTTTTAACGTATGCAAAACGGCGTGGTGTTCAATTTCGCTGGTGATAGCGTGCGTTAAACCTAAATCTGCAACCGCACAACGGATGGCCATGTTATCAGCTTCTGTTCCGCCGGAGGTAAAAAAAATTTCGGAAGGGGAAGCGTGAAGCAATTTGGCAATCGTCCGCCTTGCTTTTTCCACCACCGTTCTGGCTTCGCGGCCAAAAGCATGAATGGACGACGGGTTGCCGTAACAGCTTTCCATCACCTGGCAAACTTCTTTTAAAACTTCCGGGTCTATTGGTGTTGTAGCGGCATTGTCTAAATAAACTCTCATGGTTATATCAATGAAAATATAGTGGTAAAAGAAGCATTATTGCTGAACCTGCAATGCTTCTTTTATATCAGCAATTATTTTGTTGGCCAGGCTATTGGCTATTTGTTCCGAGTTTCCTTCAGAATAAATGCGGATGATCGGCTCGGTATTGGAGCGGCGAAGATGAACCCATTCTGTACCAAACTCAATCTTCAACCCATCAATTACCGAATGCGGCTGTTTCTGATATTTTTGCCTTACGGATTCCAGCAAAGCATCAATATCCATTTCGGGTGTCAAGATAATTTTATTTTTAGAGATGTGATAGTTGGGATACGTACTGCGCAACACGGAAACTGAACGGCCAAACTTGGCCAGATGCGTTAAAAAAAGCGCAATGCCAACCAGCGCATCGCGGCCGTAATGCAACTCGGGAAAAATTACGCCGCCGTTGCCTTCGCCGCCGATGACGGCGTTTACGGCTTTCATTTCGTTCACCACATTCACCTCTCCTACTGCTGCCGCAAAATATTGGCCGCCTACTTTTTCGGTTACATCGCGCAAAGCCCGGGTCGAAGAAAGGTTGGAAACGGTATTGCCTTTTTTGTTTTTCAACACATAATCTGCAATGGCAACCAGCGTATATTCTTCGCCAAAAACATTTCCGTCTTCGCTTACAAAACACAAACGGTCTACGTCTGGGTCAACGGCAATACCCAAATCTGCATTTTTAGCAAGGACGGTTTTGGCTAAAGCCGTTAAATTTTCGGGAAGCGGTTCTGGGTTGTGGGCGAAATTCCCATCCGGTTCGCAAAACAATTCGTAAATAATTTCAACACCCAAAGCACGCAGCAAAGCCGGCACGAAAATACCGCCGGTAGAATTTACCGCATCAACCACAATTTTAAAATTGGCGTTGCGGATCGCTTCTGCATCCACCAAAGGCAAAGCCAGGATTTGGCCGATGTGTTTTTGGAGATAAGTAGTATCCGCAGAAACTTTTCCCAATTGGTTTACATCAGCATAAATCATTTCGCCGCTTTCGGCCAGTTCCAATACTTCGGCACCGTCGCTATCGCTGATAAACTCACCATCGTGGTTCAGCAGTTTCAGCGCGTTCCATTGTTTCGGGTTGTGGCTTGCCGTGATGATGATGCCGCCTCCTGCCTTTTCTAACGGAACTGCGATTTCTACCGTTGGCGTGGTGGAAAGGCCAAGGTCAACCACATCTATACCCAAACCTTGCAGTGTGCCGTTAACCAAATTTAAAACCATTTGGCCGGAAATACGTGCATCGCGGCCAACCACTACTTTTTTTATGCCTGTTTTTTTAATGAGCCAGGTGCCAAAAGCGGCCGTAAATTTTACGATATCTGCCGGCGTTAAAGCATTTCCGGCTTGTCCGCCGATGGTGCCTCTGATGCCGGAAATTGATTTTATCAGTGTCAAGTATCTTCGTTTTAAACCTCAAAAATACGAATAAAAGCAGTATCGCGCTTATACAAACAGACGTTGTTTGCCCTGCTTTAGCTATATTCGCAGCTTTTAGCAAAGCACAAACCGGTTTTTGTTTGATCAACCTTATTTCCCGACAGCATAACGATGCCCGATTTTTTGACGCAGTTTGACCAGCATTGGTTCCACCTCATCAACCACGATTGGAGCAACCCGTTTTTTGATTGGGTAATGCCTGCAATTCGTAACCCAAAAACATGGATCCCGCTTTACGTTTTTATCCTGGTTTTTAGCATTTACCGTTACCGGAAAATGGCAGTCCTGATTATCGTTTTATTAGCGATGAGCGCCGGAACAGCAAATTTTGTTTGTGTTCGGGTAATAAAAGCCTATGTAAAAAGAGTACGGCCTTGTAATGATCCAAAGTTTGAACCAACTGTCATTAACCGCGTACCCTGCGGAACTGGTTTGAGTTTTCCTTCTGCCCATGCCAGTAATCATTTTGCCATTGCACTGTTTTTATGCCTGGCTTTTCAGCGCAACTGGAGATGGATCTGGCTTTATGCCCTAATTTGGGCGGCTTTGATTTGTTATGCTCAGGTTTATGTCGGAGTGCATTATCCGGTAGATGTATTGGCCGGAGCCGCTTTTGGCGCCATGGTTGGCTGGTTGTTTGGCTTAGTTTATAACCGCCTTTACCTTAAATATTCATGAATTTCTGGGTTGTTTTGATACTTTTTTTCAGTGCCTTTTTGGGTGGCGCCAGTATTTTCTTTTTCAGGAAAGATATGGGCAAAAACCTCAAACTTATCCTTTCTTTCAGCGGCGCTTATTTGTTTGCGATTACGGTTTTGCACCTCATTCCGGATGCTTATCAAAGCCATGACCGTTATGTCGGGATTTTTATCATGGCCGGTTTTTTATTCCAGTTGATTTTGGAGCTTTTTTCTAACGGCGTAGAACACGGCCATATCCATCACCAGCATCAACATAATCATAAAGCTGCGTTTCCGGCAGGCATTATGGTCAGTTTGTGTTTACATGCTTTTTTAGAAGGAATGCCGCTGGCGCAGGGCCACCAGCAGGAACTGGTTTTTGGCATCGCGTTGCACCACATTCCGGCGGCTTTTGCTTTGGGTAGCGTGCTGCTACAAAATCATCTGCCTAAAAAAAGCATACTGTTTTTACTGGTAGTTTTTGCGCTGATGACACCGGGCGGTTATTTTACCAGTTATTTATTAAGCACCACCAATACGGCGGGCCTGCAACATTATTTTGCGCGGATTATGGGCATCGTGATCGGTATTTTCCTGCATATTTCTACTACAATCCTGTTTGAATCCAGTTCTGACCATAAATTTAATTTGCGGAAAATGGTTGCTGTTTTAATTGGTTCCGGAATCGCGTTGATTGCTTTTTTTGCAAATGCCTGAACTGCTTTTACCCGCGCAGCTTATCCAGCAAGTTAGACAAAACCGTAGCTTCTTCTTCAGAAATATTGTGCCTCAGAATATCGCCCAATTTCAGTTCCTGGTCAATTTGCGCAAGCACTTTTAAACCTTCTTCGCTGATGTAAATGTCCACCGCGCGTCGGTCTTTAGAATTGGTGCAACGCGTAACCAGTTCTTTTTGCACCAAACGGTCCACCATCCGCGAAGCATCGCACATTTTATCAATCATGCGCTCCTTTAATAAATTTACGGTCGAAGGGTTGGGCAATTGGCCGCGCAAAATCCGCAAAATATTGAATTGTTGCTGTGTGATGTTATGCTTTTCCAACCGGTTGCGCAAAATATTGCTGATCCAATTGTATGTATAAGAAACGTTGATGACTGCTTTTTGGTAATTATCCTCAAAATTCTTGCTGTGTATTTCCTTCTCCAGTTCCATAATTACTATACTAACGCTGTAAATTTATAATAATTTATGGCTTGGCAATTTTTTTTGTTTTTCGCTCGTATATTTCCACGGGCAATGCCTGCATTTATTTTTGCAGCAATAGTTTCGCTTTAAATGAAATTGGGCGGTAAAAACAGTATTGCCGTTTTCATCCAGGTAAAAATCTTCGTTGGCTAATTGCATCAGTTTAAAATTTTTACGCGGATTTTATCAGCAAAATATTGTTTCAGATGATTGCCGTTTCCGTGCAAAGTCCAGATTTGTTGCGGCTGAACTTTTTGGATCAGCAACAAAATATCTTCCCAATCGGCATGATCCGAAATGTACAGCGAATCCTGCGCATTGGTTTGCAAATTCTTCCAGCCCGAAGCAAAAATCCGGCGCAAACCAACAGCTTTGCTGTAACTGTGAAACGTAAACGGCGGAACCAGATAAATAAAATTGTTTTGGGTTTTGATGGATTTACGGTCGTACAATTTGTAGCGGCCGGATAGATAACCAAACTTTTCGTAAATACGGTTGATGGGTTCGATTTGCCAATGAACTAAAATTTCTTTTTCAGGACAAAACCGGTTGATCAACTCAATTAAACGCTGGCTTTTGCCCAAAGCATAAGCACCCAGCAAAATATTGGAAGGGATTTCGTTAAGTTTTTTAATCTCCAAAACTTGGTCGGGATGTTTAATTTGCGGATTGGCAAACGTGGTTTCAGTGATCAAAACATCCGCTTTTGTAAACTCCAGCATTTCACAGGTTGCATCGGGCTGCAATTTAAAATCGCCGGTGTACAAATATTTCACGCCTTCAAACTCCATCAAAATCTGCGCAGAACCCAACATGTGACCAGCAGGAATCAGCGTAATAGATACTTCTTTTATCAATACTTTTTCATTGTAGGCCAAAGTTTGTTTTTGCCTGCCCGCATTTTTGCCGTAACGCAAACCCATAAAAGCCAACGTAGCCGCCGTGGCGTAAACCTGCCCGTGGCCAGCAATGGCATGATCGGCATGGGCGTGGGAAATAACGGCAGTTTGAACCGGTTTAATTGGGTCGAGGTAAAAATCGCCGGCGGCACAATACAAACCGTTGCTGTTTATCTCCAAAAAATATTCTGAAATCATTGAAGTTTTGAAAGTTGCAGCAGTTGCTGGTGGATTTGCAAAACCTGTGGGATAACCATCGTTTGCGAATCATTGTAAATCACAAAATCAGCTTTGGCAATTTTTTCCTGCTGTGGCATTTGCTTTTCTTCGCGGCGCAAAACTTCGGTTTCGGTCAACTGGTCGCGCTGCATCACGCGTTGTATGCGCACATCCAGCGAAGCAGCAACCACAATGGTTTTATCGCATTGCTTGTCCGAGCCGCTTTCAAACAAAATTGCTGCTTCTTTTAGGACATAATTTTTGGTGTTGAATTGATTTGCCCATTCATCAAAAGCACGAAAAACAGCTGGATGAACCAGCGCGTTCAGCTTTTCCAGTTCGGCTTCGTTTTTAAAAACTAGGTTGGAAATGTATTTGCGGTTCAGGCTGCCATCTTCAAAATAAGCTTCGGCACCAAAAGTATTTCGGATGGCTTCTACCAAAACCAAATCTTCCGTCATTACTTTTTTTCCGTAGAAATCAGCATAAAAAACAGGCGCGCCAAGCAGTTCAAAAAGCTGGCAAACGGTGGTTTTCCCGCTGCCGATGTTTCCGGTGATGCCGATTTTCAACATTATTTTCGAACGATAAAATTAATGCTGGCCGGTTGCATATTGACAATTTTACAAAAATCGGGCTGCTGTTTCAGCTTGACCGATAGCGTAGTACTGCCGTTTTTTTGCCAGTCGTCCAAATTCGCAACGGCTTCAAAAAATTCGGTATTGATAGCCGGATAATTGTTGAGCGAAACCGTAAAAGTAACCTTGACTTTTTTGGGGAAAAGCACCACATTGCTGTAGCTTTTGTTGTTGATCAGCTTTACCGGAACCTCCAAAGTTTTCTCGGTAAATTCATCTACCGGAATATCAACATCCACCGTTTTGGGATAAATGCTGACGTTATTTTCTTTCGGCAGCAACAATTTTAACCTTGAATGAATATCGGAACTTGCATTTTGCACAATCAAAGAATCTGTTTTCCAATTGGTTACCGTATCAACATAAGCAATCGGGCCGCTGATAGTTACGTATTCGGGCTTAATATTGATGTCATCAGAACGCGCAAATTGCTTATCGTATTGAATGCGGTAATTCATCACAACCGGCACACGTTTTACTTTTCGGGCAGTAAAATCAAAAAAAACAGTATCGGGGTTGAAAGAAATAATTTGCTTGTTTTTTTCTGATTGCGCGTTTATCTGCCGGAGTTGGTTGCTTAGCACAATGTAATTTTGAACGTCCAGTTTTTGGACATCTACATCAACACTTTGGCTTTTGGAAGATAAATTGATAAACAACTTTTGCCAACCTGTGCCGCCAACCAGCGCGTTAACAGTATCGGCCTGTAATGCATAAAAAGCTTTATGCAAAGGCTGGTTTTTAAAATTTAAAACAACTTTAACCGGAAAAGTATAATTGTTAGATAGTGTAACAAATATCCAGGCCACCAAAGCCAACAAAAAACAGGTGATAAAAGCGGAAATCCGCCTGCGTTCTGCCTTGGATAATTTGATGATGGCCATACTGTTTTTACCCCGATAAAATTGTAAAAAAACAATCCGGAAAAAGTGGCTTTTCCGGATTTATTTTAAAGCTAATTTAAGCTTTAGTAACGGCAGGCGTGTTTAACAACCTGGAAGCTTCCAGGGAAATCGCAGTTTTATCAAACCGAATTTTGACGTTGTTGTCCACTTCAACCAAAATAGTCGTATCGCCAACGTCTATAATTTTACCGTGGATGCCGGCACTGGTAACTACTTTGTCGCCTTTTTTCAGTTCGCTTACATATTTTTTCTGGTCGTTTTGCTTTTTAACTTGTGGGCGGATCATGAAAAAATAAAATACAACAATAATCAGCACCAATGGCAAAAACTGCCCTAAAGCACCCATGCCGCCCGGGATTTGTAATAAAATAGTCGAAATCATATAAATTTATTTTAAAAATTGAATTATTTTTTGGCTGCTACTTCGCCAACCAAATGCACCAGCGTTTGCGCAGGCGTGGTGTTGGCGGTAATGGTAATTTGTTTGTCAATCAAACCCGATTTGCCGGCACTGTTAAAAATCACTTTAATAGCTTCTTTTTGGCCGGGGTTGATCGGTTTGTTTGGCCAGCTTGGTATCGTGCAGCCGCAACTTGCTATCGCATCGGTAATAATCAAAGGCGATTTGCCGGTGTTGGTAAAGCTGTAACTGTAACTCACTTTGTCGCCGTCTTTAATTTTTCCGAAATCGTAGATTTCTTTGTCAAACTTCAAAACCGGCCCGTTGCCAACCGTTGTTTTTTCTGTTGCTGCCGAGGTGTTTGCAGTTTGCAAAGTATTGTTTTGATTGCAAGCCGTTAAAAAACCGGCAATTGCAAGCAGGATCATGTTTTTCATCATCATTTAACCTATTAACCCGCGACCGGATTTTCTAATTTTATTTTGCTCTTTCAGTTCGCTCAAAACTTTATCTAAGATACCGTTTATAAACGAATTACTTTTGGGCGTGCTAAATTCTTTGGAAATATCCAGGTATTCGTTTAGGGTAACTTTAACGGGAATGGAAGGAAAACCCATAAACTCGCAAATAGCCATTTTCATCAACAATGTGTCCATCAAAGCGATTCGGTCAGCTTCCCAATTCTGTGTTTTATCGCCAATCAATTGCTGATATTCCTGATCGTAACGGATAGTTTGCTGGAAAAGCGTAACCAAAAACTCGCGGTCTTCCATCCAATCCGCACTCAGTTCGGCCAGTTTGTTTTTGGCAAAATCTTCGTTCGAGAAATTCTTGAATGTTTTAGCAATCATCGCCTGCATCGGGTCTTTATCCACCGGCCAGCTTAAAAACTTTTCTTCAAAAACCTGTTCGGCCGTTGGCGATTTCATAATCAGTTTTTTGAAAATAAAACGGATAATATCTTTATCGGCCTGGATCGAATCGTCGGTGTTTTTCAAATAAGTTTGATATTCTGGTGCTGCTTTTAAGGCATAAAAAAGCGAGCGTGCCATTTCCGGGTCAAAACTCCAGTCAACTTTGTATTTTTTGATGGCGGCCAGATATTCCGGGTTTTTCAGCAGCGAAAGGATGAATTTATTATGAAGGATTTTGAGGTTTGGCGCCAGATCGGCTTCCGTTGGTAAATGCTTGGCGGCACTATCTTCGGCATCACGTTCGGCGTATTCAACCACTTCAACAATTAACGAAAGCATCCAAATGTACATCTCGAAAACCTGATCTACACTTTGCAGCAGCAGCTTTTCGTGTGCGGTTATTTGTTTGTTTTCAGATTGTTGGTAAGCGTATAATGCCTGTAAAACCTTTATTCTGAGTTGCCTTCTGTTTAACATATGTTGATAAGAACGAGCTGCGGAAACCATCAATCCGCCCTGATATTTTTTTATGCAATGCTTCTTTTACCGGTATATTTTTGGTGTTAAATACTTGTTCCGATAAAAAAACGCCTGGTTGTTTCTTGCCGCAAAAGTAGGTTTTTTAAGCACGCCAAACAAATGTTTTCCGCTTTCAACTCCAAGTGCAAACAATTGCGCGCACCAATTTTTACCCGGTAAAAACAGTATCGCCGTTATTGTTTGCAAAAGCAAAGCCGGTGCTGCGGTTTTCGTAACTTTGCGCCACGTTTATGAAACATCTCGCCTACCTCAATAAATACCTGTGGAAATACCGGTTGTATTTAATCCCCGGCATTTTTTTCGTTATCGTTTCTAATATTTTTGGCGTGCTGCCTGCGCCTGTCATCCGCCTTTCGTTTGATTTGGTGACTGAAAATATCCGCATTTACCACTTGTACAATGGTTTCGAACGACAAAAAGTTATCTACGATTTTCTTGGACAAAGCCTGCTACTTTTCGGCGCAATCGTTTTGGTGATGGCACTTCTGCGCGGCTTGTTCCTGTTTTTTATGCGGCAAACCATTATTTTAATGTCGCGCCATATTGAGTTTGATTTGAAGAACGAAATCTACAACCATTACCAAACGCTGTCGCTGGCTTTTTACCGCAGAAATAACACCGGCGATTTGATGAACCGCGTAACCGAAGATGTGAGCCGCGTGCGCATGTACCTCGGCCCAAGCATTATGTACGCCATCAACACGGCCGTACTGTTTTTAATGGTGATTTATGCGATGCTGGCCGTCAATGTGCGGCTGGCCATTTTCAGTTTGCTGCCGCTGCCGGTTCTGGCACTGGCCATTTATATCGTAAATACGGAAATCAACCACCGCAGCGAACGCATCCAGGAAAGGCTTTCGGGCTTGTCGAGTTTTGTGCAGGAAAGTTTTTCGGGCATCCGCGTGATCAAATCTTATGTCCGAGAAAAATTTATCAGCGATAGTTTCCGCAAAGAAAGTGAAGCGTACAAAACGGATTCGCTTTCGTTGGTAAAAGTGCAAGCGTTGTTTTACCCGGTGATGCTTTTGCTGGCGGGGTTAAGCACATTAATTACCATTTACGTTGGCGGGATTGAAGTGATGAAAGGCAATATCACCGCCGGCAACATTGCCGAGTTTGTGGTTTATGTGAATTTGCTCACCTTTCCGGTTTTGAGTTTAGGCTGGATAACATCATTGATCCAACGTGCGGCGGCCTCACAAAAAAGGATCAACGAATATTTAGGAACGATTTCCGAAATTGATCAGCCTAATCTATCGGAAACAGAAATTAAAGGCAACATCGAATTTAAAAATGTAAGTTTTGTTTATTCCGACACTAAAATTATGGCACTAAAAGAAGTATCGTTTACGGCTGCGCCGGGCGAACTGATTGCGGTTATCGGGCGGACAGGTTCCGGAAAATCAACCATTGCCAATCTTTTGATGCGGATGTACGATTGCACTTCGGGCGAAATTTTGATTGATGGCATTCCAATCCAACAACTCAACCTTAAAAATTACCGTGCGCAAACCGGTTTCGTGCCACAGGAAGTTTTCCTTTTTTCGGATACCATCGCCAATAATATTGCTTTTAGTGCTGATGTTTTGGATATGCCGCGGGTAGAAAATGCAGCCCGCAGCGCCGCAGTTTATGATAACATTGCCGCTTTTGACGAAGGTTTTAAAACGATGATCGGCGAGCGCGGCGTTACGCTTTCGGGCGGGCAAAAGCAGCGTGTTTCTATTGCGCGTGCTGTTTTTAAGCGGCCAAAAATTTTGATTTTCGATGATTGCCTTTCCGCAGTGGATACGAAAACAGAAGAGGAAATCCTGAATAATTTGGGCGAAGTGATGAAAGGCCGGACAAGTATTTTAATTGCGCACCGAATTTCGACCATCAAAAATGCGGATAAAATTATTGTTTTAGACAACGGAAAGATTGTAGAACAAGGCACGCACCAAGCGTTGATGGAACAAAAAGGAAGCTATTACGAACTGTACGAGAAACAGTTGCTCGAAGAATCAGAAACTATTGCTTAACGAAAGGAAACCTTGTTAAGTATCTGTACGTAAAAAAAATTGTGCCGATAATATGCTTTTTTCTTTTGTACTTTTAAAAAAGCATTATATTTATCGCCGTCAAACAAATATAAACTATTGCAAATGGGAGATTTTGATAGCAGAGACCGGGAAGAGGTCTACTCGAAAAAGGTAAGGGCCGGGAAAAGGACTTATTTTTTTGATGTGAAAGCCACGCGCTCTAACGATTATTACGTTACGATCACGGAAAGCAAAAAACGTTTGGAAGACGGCGTTTTTGTAAAACACAAGATCTTTTTGTACAAAGAAGATTTTGAAAAATTTGCAGAAGGCTTAAAAGAAACTACCGAATACATCAAAGCAAACCAGGAAGTTGCCGAAAAACGCTACGAATATGTAGATAGCAACGAAAGCAACACCGCAAAAATTACTGACGATTTTTCTTTCGAACTATAATTTTACCTAAACACCCTAAACTTTACCAATAGAAAAACCCTGCTTTATGGCGGGGTTTTTTGTTGGTAACTTATTTAAATTTTAACGTCTGATTTTATTAAATCAAATTGTTGTTATTCGGTTAAGGAAAATTCTTATAAATGTTTTTTCTATGGCCAACTATAACCAATCTAACAGTAGTGTTATGTTCTAAAATAAACCCTAAACGGTAATTGCCTATTTTATGGCGGTAACATTCACGCTGATCTTTTTTATTGGTTTTAAGCTTTTTAATTTGGGTAAGATCGCTTATTTGATGAGCGGCTTCAATAGCTTTAATAAAATTTAAAATGCTTAATTGAATATTTTTAGGTAATCCATCTACATCTTTATCAAAACTTTTCTCGATTATAAATTTCATAATTGGTGTAAGTCCAAAACAATTTTCATAAAGAGATGCTCTTTAAAATTATTTGGCCAATTTTAATAGAAAAGCAGCAACTTCCTGTTCAGATAAAATATCGTTTTTCGCACCCGCATCAATTGCCCTTAGCATTGCAGCATCTTCTTCCTCTTCGGATGGTTCCACCTCAACAGTAACTTGTAAACGTTCTGCCAACTCAATTATATCTTGCTTTTGCTGCTCTGTGGCTACATCTAAAACCAATCTCATATTAATAAATTTAAATTCTATTATCAGTTAGACTTTTCCTCCTCACCTCTACATTTTCACTCCGCCGCCGGTTAAAGTTCCAATCAAAACCATCAAATAAAACACAATGAAAGAGATAACGAGAATCCCAAAAAACCGGAAATAAGACTTTAGTTTTTGAAAAGCCAGGTTGAGGTTGATCTGGTCGCCATATTCAAAACCTTTTTTTATCGCGCCGCCAAATTGGTACAAATACAAAGAAGGAATAAAAATAAGTACGCCAAACAGAAAGTACATAAAACTTAAACCACTGCTCAAGGCTTTCGGATCAAGGCCGGTGCCATAAGTTTGCTGCAATTTGCCCACCACTGATCCAACCGAAAACGCACTGACGATGGTTAAAACACTGAAAACAAAACCAGCGCTCCCTAAAAAGTTGGCCCATTTTCCGGCTTCGCGCATGTAGGCTTCTGCTTCAAAAGTGATCAGCATTTCGCTTGCTTCGCCTGTTGCTTCTGTATTTTCTTCCATTTTCAATGTATGTTTTCTCTATCAACTATAACAATTATTACCGATACTGTTTTTACCCCTATAAAAGTTTGCCTTGCATAATTAATATCGCAATAGAAAAATAGATAACCAAACCCGTAACATCTACCAAAGTGGCCACAAAAGGCGCAGAAGATGTTGCCGGGTCGGCACCTAACCTTTTAAGCAATAAAGGAAGCATCGAGCCGGCTAACGATCCCCACAAAACAACGCCCACTAAAGAAAATCCAACAGTAAAAGCTACCAGCAACCAGTGCGGGCCGTAAATATCTGTGAAGAATGTCCATAGATAAATTCTGAAAAAACCAATCAAACCAAGCGTTGCGCCAAGTAATAAACCCGATAAAATTTCCCGACGCATCACCCTCCACCAACTGGCCACGGTAACTTCGCCCAAAGCCATAGCTTGGATGATTAAAGTTGAAGCTTGCGAGCCGCTATTGCCTCCGCTCGACATAATTAATGGTACAAATAGGGCAAGTACAATAGCGTGTTTCATCAAGTCTTCGTAATGCCCCATTGCTGTTGCCGTTAGCATTTCGCTTAAAAACAACACAATAAGCCAACTTCCACGCTTTTTTACCAATTTTAACAAAGGCATATCCAGGTACGGCTCGTCCAAAGCTTCTGTACCGCCAATTTTCTGGATGTCTTCTGTATATTCTTCGTTTGCGATCCACAAAATATCGTCAACGGTAACAATACCCAGCAAAATATCGTCCTGATCGGTTACGGGCAAAGCTACGCGGTTGTTCATCCGGAAAACGTTGATGGCTTCTTCCTGCGGATCGTGTACATGCAGCGAGATCAGTCGGTCGTCCATCAATTCGTTAATTGGGGTTGAAGGGTCAACCAGCAAAATATCGCGGATCCGGATATCGTCCAGCAAAACACCATCATCATCAATCACATAAATCACATCAATCGTTTCCGAATTTTTACCGTAACGCCTGATGTGGGCCAAAACGCGGTTTACATCCCAGCCTTTTTTAACGGCAATATAATCCGGTGTCATCAACCTGCCAATGCTGTCTTCTTCGTAGCCCAACAACGCTAAAGCTTCTTTTCTTTCGGCCGGAGGAAGCAAAATGATCAGTTTTTTTACCGCATCGCCATGCAGTTCGCTGAACAAAGCGGTACGGTCATCAGGCGGCAACTCGGTTATCAGTTCCGTAACTTTTGGCCCGGAAAGCTTTTTAATGATCCGTTCCTGCGTCGGGAAATCGAGGATACGAAAAACATTGACCGCCCGGTTGATGGATAATGTCTCGATAAAAGTAGCTGCCTGTTCGGGATATTCATCAATCAAATGTTCTACATCCGATATGTTCAGATCGTCCAGGTATTCTTTCAACTGCTGCTCTTTGCCGTTTTCCAGCAGCGCTTCAATTTCCGCTATGTTTTCTTCCATAGTAATAATGTTTATTTTGATGACCTTCGGAAACCGTCGGCAAAAATCGTTTAATTTTTTGAATTAAAGCGGTTGTTTTACTGCTATATTTGCCGCAAATTTCAGCACAGCTTTTAAAACCGGTTGTACGTATGGTAATGCTGTTTTTACACGATAAAAATTAATAAAAATATGGGGTTACAATGCGGCATTGTAGGATTGCCTAACGTAGGAAAATCAACGTTGTTTAACTGTTTATCCAACGCCAAAGCACAGGCGGCCAACTTTCCTTTTTGCACCATCGAACCAAACGTTGGCGTAATTACCGTGCCAGATGAACGGATTACTAAATTAGCAGAATTGGTTAACCCTCAGCGTGTTGTGCCAAACGTAATCGAAATAGTTGACATCGCTGGCCTGGTAAAAGGTGCCAGCAAAGGCGAAGGTTTGGGCAACCAATTTTTAGGAAATATCCGCGCTACCAACGCTATTATCCATGTGCTGCGTTGTTTTGATGATGACAACGTGATCCATGTGGATGGTTCTGTTGACCCGATCCGTGATAAAGAAATTATTGATACCGAACTACAGTTGAAGGATTTGGAATCCATCGAAAAAAAACTGCAAAAAGTAGAACGTGCCGCTAAAACCGGTGATAAAGAAGCCAAAAAAGCTTTCGAGGTTTTAGGCATTTTTAAACAGCATTTGCAGGCCGGAAAATCGGCACGGACAGCGCAAGTTGCCCCGGAAGATTTGGAATATGTGGAAGATTTGTTTTTGCTGACACTGAAACCGGTGCTATATGTTTGCAATGTGGACGAAGCTTCGGTTACCAAAGGCAACGCTTACGTAGAAAAAGTGAAAACCGCCGTAGCCGAAGAAAAAGCCGAAGTGCTGGTAATTTCGGCACAAATAGAATCAGAAATTGCGCAATTGGAAAGCTACGACGAACGGCAGATGTTTTTGGAAGATTTGGGCCTGACCACTTCCGGCGTTAATTTGATGATTAAAGCCGCTTACCGTTTGCTAAAACTGGCCACGTATTTTACGGCTGGTGTACAGGAAGTGAGGGCTTGGACCATTACGCAAGGTTTTACCGCACCGCAAGCGGCAGGCGTAATCCATACCGATTTTGAAAAAGGGTTTATCCGTGCCGAAGTGATTAAATACGATGATTTTGTAAAATTAGGCTCCGAAGCAGCCTGCAAAGAAGCCGGAAAACTAAGCGTAGAAGGCAAAACTTATATTGTGCAGGACGGCGATGTGATGCACTTCCGTTTTAATGTGTAGGGTTTTTATTTAGGTTGAAGTGATCTTGCCGATACTGTTTTTATCGGCATAAAAACAGTATCTGGATAAAATAATTTTACATATACATTTTGAATGGTTCCAGAAAAAAAATTATATAACGCCGAAAATTGCAGAATTTGCAATTCATCTTTTTCAAAGGAATATACGCTGAAAGAAAGGATGTTTGGGTTCAAAGATGAATTCCGCTATCAGGAATGTTCTTTTTGTGGATGTTTGCAAATAGCAGAATTACCTGAAAACATAACGAAGTATTATCCTCCGTATTATTATGCTTATGCACAGAAAATTCCTGATTTAAAAAAACTACCACTACTGAAGCGGTTGTTTAAAAGCATCAGGCTACAAAAAAAATACAAAAAAAATGTTTATCCGCTTAACTACCTAAAACCAATAAACACCGGAATAAACGACAGGATTTTAGATGTTGGCTGTGGAAAAGGTTTGTTAATTTGCCAACTGTTTAACCAAGGCTTTAAAAATGTGGAGGGAGTGGATAAATTTATTCCGCACGAATTTAATCATGGTTATGGTGTGAAAGTGAGGAAGAAAGACCTTACAGAATTAAAACCTCGTTTTTATGACCTGATTATGATGCACCATGTTTTAGAACACATGGACCAGCAAAAAGAGGCTTTAGCGGACTGCCATAATTTATTAAAGGATGGTGGCTGTCTAATGATCAGGATCCCGTTGATTGGAGAAGCATGGAAGCTTTATCAGGAGGATTGGGTTCAGTTGGATGCCCCAAGGCATTTCTTTTTACATTCGTTAAAGAGTTTGCAAATCCTAGCCGAGGACTCGGGTTTTGAAATCAGACATACGGTATTTGATTCTACAGGTTTTCAGTTTTGGGGGAGTGAATTATATAAAAAAGACATACCCTTGTTCTCAGCAGAGGACGATTTTAAGCTGATCTCTCCTGAAAAAGTGTTTGATCCAAACGAATTAAAAACTTATGAACGTGAAGCTGAGCAACTAAATATAGATTGCAAAGGGGATTCTGCCGCGTTTTATTTATATAAGAAATAAGTACTTGTCCCCCACTAACCCGTAATTTGAAATCCCATCCTTTAAGCCGTGTAGACTCGGAAGCGGCCTGCAAAGAAGCCGGAAAACTAAGCGTAGAAGGCAAAACTTATATCGTGCAGGACGGCGATGTGATGCACTTCCGTTTTAATGTGTAAAGTTTTTATTTAGGTTGATTGATCTTGCCGATACTGTTTTTATGCCGGTAAAAACAGTATCGGTGGTTTTGGATTGAAAATGGGTTAAGCGCCTAATTTCCCTAAAAATATCCCGATCACAAACACAATCCCACCGCCTACAATTACTTGTAAGATGGTGGAAACCAAAGGTGTTTTCATAAACCGGTATCGGATAAAAGCGATGACCAGCAATTCGATCACCACTACGGCATAAGCCAGGTGCAAAGCCGTTTGCAGGTTGCTGATCAAAAACGGCAGGGTGTGCAGCATACCGCCAAAAGCTGTAGAAAAAGCCGTAATGGCACCGCGTGTTACCGGTGCGCCCCGGCCGGTAACCGTTCCGTCGTCAGATAATGCTTCGGCAAGCCCCATGCTGATGCCTGCGCCCAAGGATGCAGCCAGGCCAACATAAAAAGCTTCGATCGGCCGCCCGGTTAAACCTGCTGTTGCAAAAATTGGTGCCAGTGTAGAAACAGAACCATCCATCAAACCCAGCAAAGCAGGTTGTACTTTTTGGATCACATATTCGCGCTCTGCCTTGGTTTCTGCTTTAGTTTTTACTTCACTCATTATTGTTCATTTAAAAAAACGGAATCGTTTGTCCCGCATCGTTTGTCAATGATAACTTTAAAAATTTGTTTGATTTAATTTTTGATGCTTCTTTTACCGGTATATAATACAACACCAATTTTATGGTGGTAAAAGAAGCATGGTTATCGGCATAGAAAAATATTCAAGAAATTGGATAGAGATCAAACAAGCCCTAAACCCTGTTTCAAAAAGTTTTTGTCAATCCTCTTCGCCCGTATTTTTCATGGCCGATAAAATAGAAAATGCGCCTTTTAACACAAATAATTGGTTGTTCAATTCTGGCTTTTTAAGCTTGATTTCGTTCCAGCCATTTTCTTTGATGCCAAGTTCAACAGGGATCATGTTGAAAAGCATTGCGTTTTTAGGCTGAGGCTTGGCGGCAAAAATATAAGGCTTCCCGCCAAAATTAATCAATGCACCATCCGGAACGGCCAATGTATTTTGAGGTTTGGTTTCGATAGAAGCCTGCAAAAACATGTTGGGCAACAAGCGCGGGTCGGTTTTCAGGAAATGGCAGTGCACCGTTACGCTTCTCGAACTGTCCAACATCCGCCCGATCAAAATTACCTTTCCGGGATAAGTTTTGTCCGGGATACTGGGCAGTGTTATTTTTACTTTGTTGCCGATTTTTATTTTCGGTATGTCTTGTTCAAAAACGGTTAAAGCGGCGTGGATGTCGCCCGTATTGACCAGTTCCATCAATACATCGGTTGGGTTAATGTACTTCCCGATGTTTACGTTCACCTTAGATACAAAACCGGAAATAGGCGAAACAATAGCAATATAGGGTTTGATGGAAGACGCTGTTAACCGCTGCGGATTGATGCCGATCATCTTTAACTTTTGCGCCAAACCTGCCGCTTGTGCCTGCTCGCTGTTGTAGTCCGACTGTGATTGCTGGTACAACTTTAACGGGCTGGCCTGCTGTTGGCTCAGTTCGCGCTGGCGTACCATTTCCTGCTTCAAAAACACCATCCGGCTGGTTGCAGTCAGGTAATCCTGTTGGATGGTAATGTAATCCTGAT
Organism: uncultured Mucilaginibacter sp.; assembly: GCF_937859865.1. Lineage (GTDB taxonomy): Bacteria > Bacteroidota > Bacteroidia > Sphingobacteriales > Sphingobacteriaceae > Mucilaginibacter_A. The sequence continues at coordinate 1,894 of NZ_CALMAT010000146.1, read as the reverse complement.
TTTCAACCGTAGCCAATACTTGTCCTTTGTGTACAGGTTCGCCGGGCAGCATCGCTGTTTGTTTTAAAAACCCGCCCAGCGGAACATTTACCGAGATCAGGTTTTCAGGCGGTACATCTACCTGTCCGTTCACTTGCACAAACCCCGACAACGGGTGCATGACCAACCGGCCGGTATCTATCCCGCCGTTTTTAATTTGTTCCAGATCAAAGGTAATGCTGTTGTCTTTTTCTTTCGGCTGTTGTTGCTGCGGTTCCGACTGCCCTTTTTTATCGCTGCCGCCGCCGCAACCAAAAAGCAGCAAAGCAAGCAGGGTGATATAATTAATTTTCATGGTTTTTGAGGTTGTGCCTGGTAATACCAGATGGTGTTGATGGTTTGGTCTAATTGCAGCAAGGCATCCAGCCGGTCGTTTTGGATTTGCATGGCCTGGTTGTACAAGCCCACCCATTCGATATAACTGATGCCGCCGCTTTTAAAAGATAAAGTAGCCGTGCGCAACAGTTCTGCTGCCTGGTTTGAAGCCAAAGTTTCAAAATAATGGATGGATTGTATTTGCTGGTTGTAGCGCGTTACGGCCTGCCGCCATTGCTCCAGCCATTCGTTTTGTTTGGCCGTTAAGGTATAAGTTGCCGCTTTTTGCTGCAACGTTGCCGCTTTAACGGCCGAACGGTAAGGCGCCAAAAAAAGCGGAATATTAACCCCGGCGAGATAAGAAGAAAAACGGTTGCCGCGTGATAACAGAACATTGCCGTCCCGAATATCCGGCCCAGCAAAGCTTTGGTTGTTGTAGCCCAAAGTAATTTCGGGCAATTGGCGCGAACGGTTTACTTTGACCTGCAAACCACTGACCGTAACCTGCTGTTTGGCCTGCCTTACTTCCGGGTTTTCTAATGCCGCTGCAGAATCCGAAGAAAAATTTTGTTGCCAGGATGGAGGCGATTGGTCCACCGGCAAAAGCTGCGTTTTGGTGCCGAGCAAAAGTTGCCAGTGGCTTTGCAGTATGTTGATTTCCGATAAAAGCTGCAAACGCTGGTTTTTGATCGTCCCGGCCCTTGCTTCGGCACTGGTTAAGTTGATGCGAGAAGTTTCGCCCAAATCAAACCTTAGTTTTTCCAGCCGGATCACTTCTGTATAAACCGAATCCTGTACTTTTAACAACTGCAGCTTCGCCAAATCGGTAGCCATTTGCAGATAAACCTCGCGCACCTGATACGCCAGCTCGTTGCGCAAGGCTTCTTCCTGCAAAGCAGTCAAACCGGCTTCGGCCTTTAAAAAGTTGTGCTGGGCCTGATAAACGCCGGGCAGCGGGAAATTTTGTAGCACAGAAACACGGTTATCAGTATTCGCGCTGTTGATCCGGCCCTGGTCAAACTGCAACTGTGTCTTCGGCACTTCGTATGCTGTGCCCAAATTTGCACCAGCGGCCAAAGTGCGGTTTTGTGCAGCTTTTAAATAAGCGTTGCCAGCCCATGCTTCTTTTACCGCATCATTTATGGTGATCAATTTTCCGGCTGGTTGCTGTGCGTGAAGCGGCAATGTCAGAAAAATCAATAAAACCGCAGCAACAGGAGCTTTAGGTTGATTTTTGGGAGATTTAACACCCGCAAATAATTTATACAAAGCTGGCAGCACAACCAACGTCAGCAAAGTAGCCGTAATCAACCCACCAATAACGACGGTAGCCAAAGGCCGTTGAACTTCGGCACCGGCACTGGTAGAAACAGCCATCGGAAAGAAACCCAAAGAAGCAACAGTTGCCGTCATCAACACTGGCCGCAGCCGATTACTGGTTCCTTTACGGATGCACTCGTCCGTGTCTTCTTCGCCTTCGGCACGCAAACGGTTAAACTCGCTGATCAGAACAATGCCGTTTAAAACCGCAACACCAAAC
>NZ_CALMAT010000145.1 GCF_937859865.1 uncultured Mucilaginibacter sp. | reverse complement strand
TGATATCGTACAAAACCCGCTCGCCTGTTGGATAAAGGCTGGCAGGGTCAAAAGTAACCAAGCCGCTTTGCGCAACTTTGTTCACTATATTTTCCTGAATTTCCATGCTGATAAAATAAAAAAAATCCGGAAACAATATACTTATTTCCGGATGCAAAATTAGTTTAATGCCTGGTTTAAAAGAACTTTGCCCTGTAATCTTTTACGTTTGCTTTGTCTTTTAACACATTAAACACATCGGTGTCTAAACGCTGAAGCGCGGCTTGTGCAATTTGCTGGCGGTCTTTCAAAGCATTGTTTAATGCCGGCGGATTGTTAAAGCTATCCACTTCAAAAACATAAACGCCATTTTGGCCTTCAATTGGCTTTGAAATTTTGTGCAACGGAGAACCGAAAACAGCGCCAACAACCTTATTTTCCTGCGCAATGCCCGGAATGATCGGGTTTGCAAAAACAATATTTTGTACCGGCGTAACTTTGCCGCCCACTTGTGCCGCAACTTTGTCCAGTCCGGCTGCCCCTTTTAAGGCATTATTTAATTTTTCTTCCAGTTGTTTTGCTTTTACCTGGTTGCGCACGGCCGGTTCAATTTGTTTTTTAACCATATCCAATGTCAAAATCCCTTTTGGTTTGATGGCTTCCAGTTGGGCAACCACATATTGGGTTCCTAATTCAAAAACCTGGTTTGATACATCTCCTTTTTTAGCACCGTAAGCCCATTTTACCACGTCGCGTGCATTTTCTAACCCGGTTACGGCGGATGCACTTGCCGTTACATCATCCGCAGCTTGTTTTTGCAGTTTATCTGCTTTTATGGCATCTGCAAAAGAACCTCCGGATACTTTGCTTAAAAATGATTGTGCTTTGGCATAAGCTGCGGATTGTGTTTTGCTGCTTGGCGTTAACGGCTTGTCAACCACCGCTACTTTAACCACTTTGGATGATCCTTTCTGGTCTTCAATTTCGATCAAATGCACGCCAAACTGGGAAGAAACAATTTTCAAATCGCCTTTTTTGCCTTTAAAAACAGCATCTTCAAAAACAGGCACCATTGAGCCACGCGGAAAAGTGCCCAACTCGCCGCCTTTTGCAGCAGAACCGTCTATAGAATTGGTTTTGGCCAGATCAGCAAAAGATTTTCCGCCCTGGATCAATTTTTTTAATGAATCTGCTTTGGCCAACGCTTTATCTACGCCGCCTGCCGTTGCCGGGTTGATCAAAATATGACGTGCTTTTACCGAATCGGGGCCAACTTCTGCACCAATCAGTTTTGCAATTTTGTAAGCACCGTTAGTGAAATAAGGGCCATAAACGAAGCCCGGCGCAGCATTAAACATGACCGAATCTAAAGTTGGGTCCAATTGCCCTTTTTTCTGATAAACCAAAGGCGCAGGCGTAGCGGCATTAATGGCCACAAAAAGCGAATCGTTTTTGCTGGTTTTAAAACCGTCCAGCAGTTTGTTGATCTGCTCTTTTACCGCAGCGGTATCAGCTTTGGATGGCGCTGCGTTAAAAACCACGTAATCAAAAGCACGCGTCTCCTCCGGGTTTTTAAATTCGTTTTTGTGTTCGTTGTAATACGTATTGTAATCGTCTTCGGTCAGTTTCACCTGGTTGTCCGGAACCGAAGCATAATCTAAATTGACATAGCTAAAATTGGCAATTTTGTTGCGCGCTTCGTAATCGTCTTTTGCTTCCAGCGAGTTTACATAAAGCCCGTTGCGCACCAACGACAAGTATTTTTCTGATTTTTTGCCTTCAATAATTTGGTTCACAAAAGTTGCCCATTGTTCTTTGGTTGTAGGGTCAGCTTTTGCAGAATTGATATTTTGCAAAAAACCCAACAACTGCTGGCGGTCAAACTGCCCCGTTTCGCGGTTGGTAAAAGCCTGCACAATTTGCGGGCTTGGGTTGTTGCCCTGCACTAAAGAAATACTTTCCAAATCGCCAACGGCAATGCCCAATTTGCTGATTTGCTTTTGCAGGATAATCTGGCTGATGGCCTGGTTCCAGGTAGTTTGCTGTACATAGCTGGCCATCTGCGGGTTTAAGTTGGCCTGGTTAGACTGCTGCTTAAAATTCCGGATGTTTTGCTCCAGCTTGTTGTTAAAGTCATCGTAACTGATCTTATCGCCTGCAACTTCGCCAATTGTGGTACGGTCGCCGTTCATAAAAGAACTTCCGTAATGCACCACTTCCCCAATAATAAACGCGAAAAGTGCCAAACCGATCACCACAACCATGATCAAACCCAACCGGTTCCGCAAAAAACTCATTATTCCCATAAAAAATCAATCTATTTAAATGCTTAAAAAAGAGGGCGCAAGATACAAATTTTATAAAAACCCGATACATGAAATTGCGCAATTTGTTTTTACTTTTTTCGAGGGTTTGTTTGAATCTATACCAGTAAAAAAAGCCGATGCTTCTTTTACCCTATAAAAATTGGTGTCTGCATCGGTTTAAATCAACCTAAATGTTTACCAATTTTTATGCGATAAAAGAAGCATGGAAATTTATTGAGTAAATTTAAAAGGTTTTCTATGGATTTAATCCCTGTTTTACATTGAATGTTCCGGTAGATTGATTGAACTCCGGTTCGGTTAAATCTTCATTACACCTAAAAGTGCTTCCGCTGATCACATTGCCATCCATTGTTTTTAAAGTAGAAAACTGGTTGGAGTAAAACCGCTTGCCCAACTGGTCCCAAATCAGTTCTTCTGATTTAAACGTATCGCCTTTATCGTTCACCACCACCACGTTTCGGTGCAGTTCGATAATTTTGTTGAGGTTTTTGGTGATGGCATATTCAGCCGTAACCGTGCTGGTTAGCTTCAACTTCGGGTCGTAAAAATCAATATGCACGCCTTTGGGCATTTCGTAATAAGACTTTTCGGCTTTGGCTGCGGTATGGTTAAGCATTACCGGTGCGGTCATCCGGGCTTTTACTTTAGCCGAATCGCTGTAGATCACATCAACGCCAATGGT
>NZ_CALMAT010000144.1 GCF_937859865.1 uncultured Mucilaginibacter sp. | reverse complement strand
GCATCGTTGATGCCATCGCCTGCCATCGCCACTACTTTGCCTTGTTGTTGCAGTTTTTTTATTTGTTCGGCCTTGCCGGAAGGGGAAACGCCGGAAACCACGTTTTCGATACCGGTTTTTGCAGCTACAAATTTTGCCGTTGAAGCCGCATCGCCGGTCAGCATCCAAACTTCAATTCCGGCTTTTTTGAGTTGAGAAACCGTTGCAGCAGCGTTGGAACGGATTTCATCAGCAATGGTTAAAACAGCCAAAAGCATACTTTTTTTACCGAAATAAATTACCGTAGCAGCCGTATCTAAAGTTAGAACATCAATTTCGGTAGTTAAACCGCAATTTTCCTGTACCCAATCCGGCTTCCCAATAAAATAAGTTTCGTTTTGATAAACCACTTCAATTCCTGCGCCGGTTGTACTTTTAAAATCAGAAACGGTTTGTGCCGATGCTTCTTTTATCGGTATAAAATCAACAATGGCTTCGGCAAGTGGATGTTCGGAATGTTGTTCAGCGGCAAGCAACACGCCTGACAAAACGTTTTGCTGTTCCAAATCCAAACTTTTGTTCCAATTTAAACTAGTTAGCTTCGGTTTTCCTTCGGTGATGGTTCCGGTTTTATCCAGCACAATCGTATTGACACGATAAGCGCGTTCCAGCGTTTCGGCATCGCGAATCAGGATGCCTTTTTCTGCGCCTTTGCCCACGCCAACCATAATCGCTGTTGGTGTTGCCAAGCCCAAAGCACAGGGACAAGCTACAATCAACACCGTTACAAAAGCCAGCAAACCCTGGCTAAATGCCTGTGTTCCACCAAAAACCCACCAGGCAATTGCACTGATTAGGGCGATACCAAACACAACCGGAACAAAAACCGCAGCAATCTGATCAGCCAGTTTTTGCACTTTTGCTTTCGATCCCTGCGCGTTTTGCACGGCTTTAATCATCCGCGAAAGCATGGTTTGGTTGCCAACTTTTAAGGCTTTCAGCACAAAACTTCCTTTTTGGTTGATGGTTCCGGCAAAAACGGTATCGCCTGCTTTTCGGGCAACAGGCATCGGTTCGCCGGTCATCATCGCTTCATCAATAAATGAATTTCCTTCATAAATTTCGCCGTCAACCGGAACCCGTTCGCCGGGTTTGATGCGGATCAGTTCGCCTTCCTGTACCGCTTTAATATCAACTTCGATTTCAATGCCATTTCGAATTACCCGAACCGCGCGCACCTGCAAACCCATCAGCTTTTTTACGGATGCCGAAGTGCCTGATTTGGCACGTTCTTCCAGCAGTTTTCCGATCAAAATAAACGTAATAACCACCGCAGCCGCTTCAAAATAAACATGTGCCTGCACACCGCGCGAAAGCCAGAACGACGGATAAATGGTGTTGAACAAACTGAACAAATAAGCCACGCCCGTGCTGATGGCCACCAGCGTATCCATATTGGCATGAAAGTGTTGCGCCTGCTTCCAGGCGTTTACAAAAAACCGGCTGCCAAACACAAACAGCACGATGGACGTGAGCACGAGCATAATTAGGTTTGCGAACGGCCAGTGCATAAAAACCATGTCGAGCAATACAATCGGCACAGTCAATAAAACCGCGCCCAAAGTTTGTTTTTTAAGCTGAACCAAGGCTTTTTCCTGTTGTTCTTCCTGCTGGTCCAGGGCGTTTTCTTCATCCAAGATCAAATCGTAACCTGCGTTTTGGATGGCTTTTTGAATTTGCTGCGGCTGGGTTTGCTTTGGGTTGAAGTAAATATCCAAAGCTTGCGTGGCATAATTCACGTTGGCTTGCGCCACGCCCGGAACCGAAGCTGCCATACTTTGCACGCTCATGGCGCAAGAAGCACAACTCATGCCCATTATCGGATAAGTTTTATGAAGGATGTTTTTTTCCATGATGCTTCTTTTATCATGCAAAATTAAGCAATGGCTGATGGGTGAAATTTACAGGATTGTCGTTTGTTTTTATATGATTTTGAGATTAAACTTTTTTGTATTAAAGGTCATCCCCCTAACCCCCTTCGAAGGGGGAAGCCTATCGCATACCTTTCTAACGTTTAAAGTTTGGAGATAAAAAGATATACGCCCTGGCCCTCTTCCCCTTCAAAGGGGGTTAGGGGGATGACCACACGCAAATTCTAAAATACCAACCAAATTTTTCTATCTTAAACCCCAAATTTCCATCCACCGCTTATGGCTTTAAATTACGTTTGGGTTTCTTTTTTTATCGTTGCTTTTTTTATTGCCTTAATTAAGCTGGTCTTTTTTGGCGATACCGAAATCTTTAAATTGTTGGTAGATGGCATTTTCGATTCGACCAAATCTTCCGTTATGGATATTGCTTTGCCGCTGATTGGAACGATGGCTTTTTGGCTTGGCATCATGAACATTGGCGAAAAGGCCGGCGCCATCAATTTTTTGTCGCGTTTGGTTGGCCCGTTTTTTCATCGTTTATTTCCCGAAGTCCCTAAAAACCATCCGGCAAACGGCGCGATGATGATGAATTTTTCGGCCAATTTATTAGGCTTGGATAATGCCGCCACGCCGCTGGGTTTAAAAGCGATGGAAAGCCTGCACGAATTGAATCCCGAAAAAGATACGGCCTCCAATGCTGAAATTATGTTCCTGGTGCTGCATGCTTCCGGCCTAACCATTTTGCCGATTTCCATTATTGCGCAACGTGCTATCTTGGGCGCACACGATCCGACGGATATTTTTATTCCTTGTATCATCGCCACTTATGTAGCTACTTTAACCGGTTTGCTGGCCGTTGCCTACAAGCAAAAATTGAAGTTGTTAGATCCGGTAGTTTTAGGCTGGATTGGCGGGATCACCTTGTTTCTGGCAGCATTGGTTGCTTATTTTAAATTGTATTTGGATAAACAGCAAATCAGCGAAGTATCAAAAGTGGCCAGCAATTTAATCCTATTACTGATTCCCGTTCTGTTTATTTTAGGCGCACTTCGTAAAAAAGTAAACGTTTTTGAGACTTTTATTGAAGGCGCCAAAGGCGGGCTGGAAACTTCTTTCCGCATCATTCCTTATTTGGTGGCGATGTTGGCCGCCATCAGCGTTTTTCGTGCTTCGGGCGCATTGGGTTATCTGGTGGATATTTTCAAATGGGGTTTCGGCCATTTTAACATGGATACGCGTTTTACCGAGGTTTTGCCCATCGGTTTTATGCGGCCTTTAAGCGGTGCCGGTTCGCGCGCCATGATGCTCGACAACATGCGCCATTTTGGTACGGATAGTTTTATCGGCCATTTGTCCAGCGTTTTGTACGGTTCTGCGGATACTACTTTTTACATTGTAGCCTTGTATTTTGGTTCTGTCGGCATCAAAAAAACGCGCTACGCCATACCGGCCGGACTGCTTGCCGATTTTGCCGGTGTGGTTTCTGCTATCCTGCTTTCGTATTTGTTTTTTGGCTGATGCTTCTTTTACCGGCATAAAATTGGGGTAACTATTTTGGCTTACTGACGTACAAAAATTTCAACCGAAATCCGGTTTTTGTACCTCAGAAAGGAAAATGAAAAAAGTTGGGATACTTCTTTTACTGTGCTTTTTTTTACTTCAACCTAAAACCCAAGCGCAAGACCACATGTATTCGCAGTTTTTCAATTCGCCTTTGTACTTAAACCCAGCGTTGAACGGACAGTTTCAGGGCGATTTGCGCATGAACCTGATTTACCGAAACCAATGGGCTTCGCTACCTGGCACACTCAACTATTTAACAGCTTCTATAGATTATAACGTGCCGCGTTTTGGCGGAGGTATCGGTTTGATGTTTACGCGCTCGGCCGAAGGAACGGCTTACCTTACCAAAAACAGCATCGCCGGTTTGTATTCGTACAGTGTTGGTTCTGATGATTATGTGCTGTCGTTTGGATTGCAAGGCGGCGTAACCAATCGCGTAATTGATTGGAGTAAACTTATTTTTTCGGACCAGATTGATGCCACAACTGGTATTATTCCCGGCCAAACTTCTTCGGTTGAAATGCCCGCCTACAACAACAAATATTATTTTGATTCGGGCGCAGGCGTTTCGCTTACCTTAAACCGGCTGCTGCTTGGCGGCGCGTTGCAGCACATCAACCGGCCAAATGAATCTTTTACCGGGGCAAAAGCAGTACTGCCCATGCGTTCTACTTTCCACATCAGTTACCGGATGCCGATGGACCGTTTTACCGATGATGACGACCCGGATGCTTCGTACATTATCCCATCAATTGTGGCCTACAACCAGGCAAAAGTAACGGCCATTAATGCCGGGCTTCAATACAAAAGGCGCGGCGTTAATGCGGGTTTATGGTATCGCTCAAGCACCACGACCGGCCAGGAAGCTTTTGTGTTGACGTTAATTTTCGACCTGTTTATCAACCGCGATTCGGGCGAGAAACTGCGTTTAGGCGTGAGTCAGGATGCCAATTATTCCAAAACCAATTACACCAATTCTACCGGTTCTACCGAGGGCAGTTTGGGTTACGAAACCAGCAACCCGGCCCGCGACCAAGGCGCTAAGAAATTCCCGGGTTCGCGGAGGTGTTACGATTTTTACTAAAACCTGAACACTTAAAATTGTGTGGTAAAAGAAGCATTGTAGAATTTCAAGGCACCTTCTCTTTACATTAACTTAACCTACCGTTGATGGTTCGTTAATATGTACCTAACATTAAGTTAATGTTGTAAGGCAACCTTTGTGTCCAAAATACACACACAATGAAAAAAATTTACCTTTTCATTTTTTCCTGCCTTATCCTCTTTTCTGCAGAAAAAATCAATGCCCAAATTACCAGTGCCCAAATTAGCGGCCGGGTTTCAGATCCGAAAGGCGTTACCCTGCCCGGCGTTTCTGTGGTTGCCGTAAACACCAGTACCGGAACACGTTACGGCACGCAAACCAATGCCGACGGCCGTTATACGCTGCCCAACATGAATGCAGGCGGCCCTTACACCATCACCTTAACATATGTTGGTTTTAAAAAGATTGAACGTACCGATGTTACGCTGAGTTTAGGCAATGCCACTTACAATTTTACCATGGCCGATGAAACAACCGCGTTAAAAGAAGTAACCGTACGGTCTGTTGCCGGTGCGCCAAAAACCGGTGCCGGAACCCGGATCAGCCAAAGCCAAATCCGCAACCTACCAACGGTTTCAAGAAGTTTGCAGGATTTAACCAGGACAACTCCGCAAAGCAGCAACAACTCTTTCCAAGGAACCAACTTTCGGTACAACAACGTAACGATTGATGGTGCCATTAACAACGATGCAATTGGCTTTAGTCCTTCCACCGGTGGCCAGACCAACCAATCCGGGCAAGTTGGAAGCAGCACGCGTACCAACCCGGTTTCGATTGACGCAATCCAGGACATCCAGGTTTACGTAGCACCTTATGATATTAAAATCGGCAACGTTTTGGGTGGAAGTATCAACGCCGTTACCCGCAGCGGTACAAACACCGTTACCGGTTCGGTTTATGGTTTTGGCAGGAATGCTTCTTTAATCGGCAGAAATAATATCCCAACCAATGTGGGCGGCGATAAATCCAAAGAACCAAGCGATTTCCACGAATACCAAACCGGTTTCCGTGTTGGTTTCCCTATCATCAAAAACAAACTGTTTTTCTTTACCAATGAAGAAATCACTCGCCGCCAGGACCCGGTAATTTTTGGTGCCGGAAGCGCTGGTTCTTCCAATATCCTTTCTGTAACGGATGCCCAAAACTTAGCTGCCGCTTTTACGAAATATACGGGCGGCATCAGTCCGGGAACGTATGAGAATACCAATATCTATTCCAGATCCAACAAATTTTTTAACCGTTTGGATTGGAACATCAACGATAACAACCAGTTAACCATCCGCAACAATTACATCACTTCTACCGCCACCAACCTGGAGCGCGATAACTTTAACTTTCGTTTTAGCGGGATTGATTATACTTCGCACAACAACTCTTCATCAACGGTTGGCGAGTTGAAAACCAAAATCAGCAACAACATTAACAACAGTTTGGTATTTGGTTATTCGAGCGTGCATGATTACCGCGACCCGAACTCCAACCCTGCCCTGCCGCAAATTGAAATTGTTGGTAATTCGCCAGGTTCAACCATTTTTATGGGGACAGACCGCGAAGCTGCCATTTTTGATATGCAACAAAAAACCACCGAGTTTACCGATAATCTGACTTTAACAACCGGTAAAAACACCTTTACTTTTGGTACACACAACGAGTTTTACAACATTACCTACAACTTTGTAAACGCCTGGAACGGCCGCGACAGCTACAGCAGCATTGCCAACTTTTTAAACAACCAGCCGTCGCGCGTTCGTAACAATTACAATTATACCGATAACACGCGTGATTATATTTTGAACAATCCTTCGGCGAAGTTTAAAGTGAATTTGCTGAGTTTGTACGGTCAGGATGAGATCAACTTAACAGATAATTTTAAACTGACAGCCGGCGTTCGCTTGGATTATGCCAACGTGCCTGATAAACAACCTTTAAGTACCAAAACAACCAATGCGCCGGTTGACC
>NZ_CALMAT010000143.1 GCF_937859865.1 uncultured Mucilaginibacter sp. | reverse complement strand
TTAACGGAGCTTCGTTTACCGGCAAAAAAAACAGGCGTTTTTGTGGATAAAGATTTTAGCACCATCAAAAGCCTCATCCAAAAATACCATTTGGATGCCGTACAGCTTCATGGAAGCGAATCTGCAGAAACCTGCGCCGCTTTAAGAAAAACGGTTGAAGTGATCAAAGCTTTTGGGGTGGATGAAAACTTTGATTTCAATTTGCTTAAAGCTTACGAAAATTCGGTTGATTACTTTTTGTTCGATACAAAAACCTTGGTTTATGGCGGCTCCGGAAAGGTTTTCGATTGGCATGTTTTAGAAAATTATACTTTAAATGTTCCGTTCTTTATCAGCGGCGGTTTAGGCCAGGAAAACCTGGAAGAAGTTTTAAAGTTGCAGCATCCGGCTTTTTATGGTTTGGATTTGAACAGCAGGTTTGAAGACGAGCCAGGGCTGAAAAACATTAAAAAACTGGAGGAAGCTTTTGCCTTGATCAAAGCGCATAACAAACCGCTTCCTTCCAAATAAAACCTTAAAATGAAATACGGAGTTAACGAACAAGGTTATTACGGCGATTTCGGCGGCGCATACATCCCCGAAATGCTTTACCCCAATATTGAGGAACTGAGGCAGCAATACCTGGAAATTACCACGGATGCTTCTTTTATCCATGAATTTAACCAGTTGATGCGCGATTACGTGGGCCGCCCTTCGCCTTTGTATTTTGCCAAACGCACTTCGGGTTTGTATGGCGCCAATATTTATTTTAAGCGCGAAGATTTAAACCATACCGGCTCGCACAAAATCAACAATGCCATTGGCCAGATTCTCCTTGCACAACGTTTGGGCAAAACTCGGATCATTGCTGAAACAGGCGCGGGCCAGCACGGCGTGGCAACGGCAACTGTTTGCGCGCTCAAAAATATCGAATGCGTGGTTTACATGGGCGAAGTTGATATTGAAAGACAGGCGCCAAATGTTGCCCGGATGAAAATGCTGGGCGCAACCGTTATCCCGGCAACTTCCGGCAGTAAAACGCTGAAAGATGCCACCAACGAAGCAATGCGCGACTGGATCAACAACCCTGAAGACACACATTATATCATCGGTTCTGTGGTTGGCCCGTATCCGTATCCCGAAATGGTTGCCAGGTTTCAGTCTATTATTTCCGAAGAAACCCGTAAACAATTGCTGGAACAAACCGGAAGCGAACTGCCGGACTATGCCTTGGCTTGCGTTGGCGGCGGCAGCAATGCGATGGGCATGTTTTACCATTTTCTGGATGAAGAAAGCGTAAAATTAGTGGCCGTGGAAGCAGCCGGAAGAGGTGTTGATTCGGGTGAATCTGCCGCGACAACTTATTTAGGTAGGGAAGGCGTTTTGCACGGCAGCCGCACCATTTTAATGCAAACCGATGACGGGCAAGTGGTAGAGCCTTATTCCATTTCTGCCGGTTTGGATTATCCGGGGATTGGGCCGCAGCACGCACATCTGCACAAAATAAAACGGGCAGAATATGTCAACATTACGGATGACGAAGCGATGGAAGCCGGGCTGGAATGTTCGCGTTTGGAAGGCATCATCCCGGCGATTGAAACCGCTCATGCTTTAGCGCAACTCAAAAAAATGAAATTTCAAGGCGATGAAACGGTTGTAATTTGCCTTTCTGGCCGCGGCGATAAAGATTTGACCACTTACATCAACCACTTCGGATTTTAACGATACTGTTTTTATGCCAATAAAAACAGTATGCATATTTTCTATTTTAATTCCTCTTACATGAACAGGCTGAACCAGCTTTTTGCCACAAAAAAAGAAAACCTGCTATCCATTT
>NZ_CALMAT010000142.1 GCF_937859865.1 uncultured Mucilaginibacter sp. | reverse complement strand
CCCCAAAATTCGGGCGAGGAAACCATTGTGGTCAATACTTTTTTGATGTCACCGTCTTCCTTTAAAAAGCTTTTGGCCATTTTATCAACTAAAGCTTTTGGCGGATTATCGCTTACAAAACGAACGGCCAGTTTGTGGCAGATAAACTGTGCGGTGGAAGGATGGTGCGCCAGCATTTGCAGCAATTGCACGCCTTCATCGTAGCCGCCGTCCGGGCCAAAATGCTTTCCCAAAACCGTTTTTTCGCCGTTATCGTGGCGGTTTGGGTTGAACAGGAAATCGCCATCGTGTACAAAACCGCGCTCGGCCAATTTATCTTCGCCAACTTTGTCCATTAGTTTTTGAGCTATGTTGCCGTTGGCTTTATTATCCATCGGACTAACAGCCCAACCCGTTAAAACGCGTGCCGCTTCGGTAACATCGTGCTGCGTGTAGCCGCCATCAACGCCAAGCGTGTGCAGTTCCATCACTTCGCGGGCGTAGTTTTCGTTTAGGCCCTGTGCTTTTTTTACCTGCTTTATTTTGTTAAAATTTTGAGTTTGGCGCATGGCAGAATCGCCTGCGGCAGGCATTTGCTGATTGGCAAAACGCGCGGCCATATTTGCCCGCGGCGGGTTGGCGTTGGTATTAACGCCCGAACTGCTAAAATTATCCAGGTAATACAACATCGCCGGAGATTTTGCCGTGGCCAGCAGCAGTTGGTCAAACTTGCCTAAAGCATTTGGCCGGATGGCATCGCGCTCATAAACCGGGATAAAATCGGCACAATCATTTTTCGTAATCGAAACATTAAAATGATTGAACCAAAAATCCGTCAGCACTTCCTGCAACTGGTTTTGCGTATAAGCGGCACGCAGTATTTTTTGGTTAATCAACTGCCGGTAAAGGTCTTGCGGTTGCCGCAAACCTTTTTGCTGCATGTAGGCTGCAATTTGTTCTTTGTAAGCTTTTTTATCGTTTTGATTGATGGAATCTTTATTAATCACGCCGTCTTTTACCGCCATCCGTACAATTTGTCCGTTTTTTGGGTAGATGGCTGCAATTTCTGCGTTGCTCAACTTCATCGCATCGTACTGGTTTAAAAGCTGGTTCAAGGAATCATCGGACAAACCCGCTTCCAATTGCTGTTTAAACCATTTTTCGGGCCCGATTTTCACTACCGCATCAATTGCGCCCGGCGTTGCGCCAAACGTAAAACGGTTAAGCAAATGTGCCGCGGCCTGACGTTCGGTTAGGTGTGCTTGTTTGTACGGAAATTTAAAAGCAGCAAAGTTAGTCTGATGTTCATCCAAAAAAGAAGAAAACAGCAAACCAAGAACGGCCATTAAAAAGGCGAAACTTAAAAATCTAACCGGAAACTTCATGATTATTGAATTTTGAAGAAGTATCAGAACCTAAATACTGACTGGATAAAGTAGCTGAAGTTTAAAACGTTAGCATCAAAATTTTAGTTGGGCAAAAAGTAGATGGACTAAATCAACACTCACTAAATTTATGCCGATAAAAGAAGCATGAAAATTTAATCAATAATTAATTTCACTTGTATAATGATGGAGTGGATTTAACTAACAGGAGGTTTTTGTATGAAGAAAAAGAAAGCGGTGAAACAATTGGACAAGCTGTGGAAAGGAATGAAAAGCCATTTAAAAACTTTTTTGAAAACCAACAGCCAGGACGATCTGCACCAATTCCGTGTCCACGTTAAAAAGCTGAAGGCGTTGCTCACGCTTTATGCCAGCGAACCGGAAAATAAAGGTTTGCTGCACAAATTTAAGCCGGTAAAAACAGTATTTAAAGCAGCGGGCGATATCCGCAACGCGCAAATCAACCTGCAACTGGGCGAAAAACACCAGCTTCAGGACGAAAACTTTAACCAACACCAGCAGCAAATTTTGCAGCAAGGCACGGAAGCTTTTAAAAGCCAAGGCAAAAGTTATTTAAAGCGGTTAAAAAAAGCACACATTGCGTTGCAAAACAATTTGCACAAGCTGCAAGGCAAAACCATTCGGAATTTTTACAAGGATAAACTGGACCAGGTTGCTATTTTTTTTACCGCGCCAACTTTTGACGAAGCCATGCACACGGCACGCAAAAATATTAAATTGTTGATTTACAACCAAAAAGCAAGTGCCGAGGCGTTGTATGGGAAATTGCGGATCAATGCGGATTATTTGAACCAGTTGCAGGACAAAATTGGCCAGTGGCACGACCATTTGTTAACGATGGAAGTGTTATCAGCGATGAACCAACCGGACAATCAAGCCATTATCAACCTAAAAAACAGCAACGCGGCGTTGGAGCTGGAGATTTTGGAACTGGCCGCCAACTTTCGCCAAAAAGTAAGCACGGCCGAAGACGCGGCCGTTAAAATTGTTCCGGAAACCGTAGTTTAAAAAGAAAAATATGGGCTTAGAAATTGAACGCAAGTTTTTGGTGGATCCCGAAAAATGGAACGCTTTTGCCAAACCCGAAGGCACACCTTACCAGCAAGGTTATTTGGTGAACGAAAAAGGCAAAACCATCCGCGTACGCATTGCCGGCAGCAAGGCTTTTATCACCATAAAAGGGGCAACAACAGGTTTTACACGGAAGGAATACGAATACGAAATCCCGCTGCAAGACGGCCACGAACTGCTGGAAAGTTTTGCTTTGCAAGGCACTGTAAAAACACGTTACCGCATCCCTGTTGCCGGAAAAGTTTTTGAAGTAGATGAATTTAAAGGCGAAAACGAAGGCTTAATTGTGGCCGAAATCGAATTGAAAAGCGAAAGCGATTTGTTTGAAAAGCCTGATTTTTTAGCGGAAGAAGTAACGCATGATCCGCGGTATTACAACTCTAATTTGGCTACAAGTCCGTTTTCTTTTTGGAAAAAGTAAATACGCAACTTCTTTAAACCATACTGTTTTTATCGGCATAAAAACAGCATCTTAGCTTACCAAATTTATTTTAAATCGCTGGTTATGAAAGCCCAAACACGACGAAGTTTTATCCAATCTACCGCTGTGTTGACTGCCGGTGCCGCGCTGGCTTCTTTTCCTGCTAACTCGATGCCTATCCAAAATATCGGTTTGCAATTGTATTCCGTCCGAAAAGATATGTTGGCCGATGCTGCCGGTACTTTGAAAAAACTGGCCGTTATCGGTTACAAAAACCTAGAGTCGGCCGGAAGCGAAAAAGGCAGTTATTACGGGTTGAAACCAAAAGAAATGAAAAAGATCGCTTCGGATTTGGGCATGACTGTGCTGAGCGGACACGTACACATTGGCACCGACTGGCAAAAAACGGTAGACGAAGCCGCCGAAGCCGGACAAACTTATCTGATCTGTTCGACCATGCCTTCCAACGGCCAAACCGTGAGCAACTACCAGCATTGTGCGGATATTTTTAACAAATCAGCAGAAGTGGCCAACAAAGCTAACTTGGTTTTTGGCTACCACAACCACGAGTACGAATTTGAGCAGGAAAACGGCAAGGTTTTGTACGATATTTTGCTGACGCATACCGATCCCGCTAAAGTAAAGTTCGAGTTGGATTTAGGCTGGCTTATTGTTTCCGGACAGGATGCCACCACGTATTTTAACAAATATCCGGGCCGTTTCCCGCTTTGGCATTTAAAAGATATGGACAAAACCGCCAAACACAGCACCGAATTTGGCAAAGGCGACATAGATTTGAAAGCTTTATTAGCCCAAGCCAATAAAGCCGGCATGAAAAATTATTTTGTAGAACAGGAAGAATACAGCATGGCACCGTTGGCCGCGATGCAATACGATTTGAATTATTTGAAGAAATTGTAGGCCAATGCTTCTTTTACCGTATAAAATTTGGTAAAATCAGGTTACTTTTTTTCGTGCGCTTTTTTTTCTATCGAGTTTGCGTACAGCACCACACCGGCCCCGAAAACAATTAGGCCGCCAAAAAACAGGGCTGCATTGGCCGAAGTCCCGTTGGTAGAATCCGTAGGGTTAAAAGAATGTGCAGGTGTTAAAATTACGGTACAAGCAAGGATCAGGATACCAATAAATCCAACAAGAAGGCCTAAAGTTTTCATAACAATGTTTTAACTGCGGCAAATATAATTATGTTTTTATAATTTTTAGGGCCTATTTGGTCTAGTTCGTTCAGAAATATTAGTTAAAAAAAAACAGGAGGTTTAAAACAACGACCATTTTAAAATATTACTTTATAACGTTGGAAGGATGCAGCAAGGCTGCAATTGGCCCGCAATGCAATTTGGTTTGGCGTGTTTTAAAAATCTGCAATGCTTCTTTTATCAGATAAAAATTGGAAATACTTTTGATACAATTTCTGCTGATTAGTGATGTGGTTTCTAAAAAAGTTTGGTTTGATTTTTTTTGGTTGTTGTTTATGTAGTGAGAGCCTTCAAGCAAAAAACAATGGCTAAAAGCGTATTGTTAAAATTTAAACATTTATTCAATTTATAATATCATGAACCGGACTCAATTTTTAACCCTGCTTGGTTTATCTTCTTTTACCATGTTCAACAAAAAAGCGATGGCAGAACCGGCAAAACCAACTATGCTTCATTTTAAAGATGACGGCATCATTCCGAACAGCAAATATCCGTTGCTGCATTACCAAAAAGCTTTTTCGCAAAACGGTTCTTCGGGCGCGGATTGGCTGGAACAGCATTTTGCCAAAAACAACTGGACAAACTCCTGGCGCAACGGCGTTTACCCTTTTCACCATTACCACAGCACTTCGCATGAAGTTTTAGGCATTTACAGCGGTTCGGCCTTGCTGCATTTAGGCGGAGAAAAAGGGCAAAAAGTGGAAGTAAAAGCTGGAGACATCATCGTGATCCCAGCTGGCGTTGGCCATAAAAACTTAGGCAGCAGCCAGGATTTTGGCGTGGTTGGTGCGTATCCCGATGGCAGAAGCTGGGACATTATGCGCGGCCAACCCGGCGACCGGCCAAAAGCGGATGAACGGATTGCGGCGTTGCCGGTTCCTGGTACTGATCCTTTTTTGGGGAAAAGTGATGGATTGGTTAAAGTTTGGAAGTAATTGATTTGCTTTCATCCTATGAAATTGCTGCTGTTTAACACAACAGGCTTCGGCAATACAATCGTTATATGAATATTGTACTTACAGGTTCTTTAGAGAACATCGGGAAATCGCTTGCACAGGAGCTAAAACTGGCAGATTTTGTTAAAGATTTTGCATACGCTTATCATCTAGAAGTTAAAACATAAAGCTGGTTTAAATCTTGTTTAACTATTCCCATGCTTCTTTTACCACCTAAAAATCATTGTCTTTTTTGTGGTTCCTGCATCGGTATATAGTCAAAATAAAATTTACAGGC
>NZ_CALMAT010000141.1:21166-23461 GCF_937859865.1 uncultured Mucilaginibacter sp. | reverse complement strand
GCTCAACAACATCAGCGAGATCCAAAATATCATCATCAAAAACGTAAACAACGTTCCGATTTTGGCGCGAAACGTGGCCGACATACACGAAAGCGGCTTACCGCGCTTAGGCCAGGTTGGGCGCGATAAAGACAACGACGCCATTGAAGGTATTGTGGTGATGCGGAAAGGCGAAAACCCATCCGAAGTTTTAGTGCGGATCAAGGATAAAGTAAAGGATTTGAACGCCCATATTTTACCAAAAGACACCAAAATTGATGTTTTTTATGACCGTACCACTTTGATGGATTTTGCCACGCATACGGTTATCCACAACTTGATCGAAGGAATTGTGCTGGTAACCGTGATTGTGTTTTTGTTTATGGCCGATTGGCGCACCACTTTAACGGTAGCTATCATCATTCCTTTAGCTTTATTGTTCGCCTTTATTTGTTTGAGGCTGAAAGGCATGAGCGCCAATTTGCTTTCCATGGGCGCGGTTGATTTTGGGATCATCATAGACGGGGCCGTGGTAATGGTCGAAGGGATTTATGTCGCTTTGGACCACAAGGCTAAAGAAGTTGGCATGGATAAATTTAACAAGCTGGCCAAGCTGGGCATATTTAAAAATGTGGGCACAGAAATGGGGAAAGCTATTTTCTTTTCCAAACTGATCATCCTTACTTGTTTAATGCCAATTTTCGCTTTTCAAAAAGTAGAAGGCAAAATGTTTTCGCCGCTGGCTTATACCTTAAGTTTTGCTTTGCTGGGCGCTTTAATTTTTACGTTGACTTTTGTTCCGGCACTGTCCAGTATTTTGCTGCGAAAAAATGTTCGCGAAAAGCATAACCCTATTGTATTATTCCTTGAAAACGGCATCCACAAGATGTTCAATTTCACTTACAAAAACCAGAAGCTGAGTTTGATTGTGGCTTTGGTTTTTATGGCTTTAACTTTTGCTTCCGCTAAATTGTTGGGAACAGAGTTTTTGCCGCAATTAAACGAAGGCGCATTGTGGGTTACGGCGCAATTGCCGATGAGCACGTCGCTGGAAAGCTCTGTAAGCACTACCAATAAGATGCGCAGTATTTTAGGTTCTTTTCCGGAGGTTAAACAAACCATGTCGCAAGTTGGAAGAACGAACGACGGAACCGACCCGAAAGGTTTTTTTAACGTGCAAATCCAGGTTGATCTCCTGCCAAAAGACGAGTGGAAACGAAACATTACCCAGGAAGAACTGATTGCGCAAATGGACAAAAAACTAAGCCAATTTCCTGGAATTATCTTTAACTATTCGCAGCCGATTATTGATAACGTGGCCGAAGCTGTGGCAGGTGTTCCGGCTTCAATGGCTGTTAAAATTTTCGGAACTGATTTTAAAGTTTTGGATGGCAAAGCCGATGAAGTAATGCGGGTTTTAAGTAAAGTTCAGGGTGTAGAAGATTTGGGAATACTCAGAAACTTGGGCCAGCCTGAATTCAGGATTGAACTGGACCAAAGCAAGATGGCTTTGTATGGCATTTCTACGGCCGATGCCAACTCGGTGATTGAGATGGCGATTGGCGGAAAAGCGGCAACCACTTTGTACCAGGGCGAAAGGAAGTTCGACATTCGGATCCGCTACCAAAAAGACTACCGCGATACCGAAGAAAAGATTGAAAACCTGATGGTGCCAACTTTAAACGGTTCTAAAATTGCCATCAAAGAAATTGCACAAATCACCAAATTGACTGGCCCGGCCTTTATTTACCGCGACAACAACATGCGTTATATCGCCGTAAAATTCTCGGTACGTGGCCGCGATTTAGGAAGTACGATTGCCGAAGCACAGCAGAAAGTAAACCAGGCGGTAAAACTTGACCAGAGCTACACCACCACCTGGAACGGCGAGTTTGAAAACCAAATCCGCGCTTCGCATACTTTGGCCAATGTTGTCCCAATCTGTTTGCTGGTAATTTTCCTGATCCTGTTTACCACTTTTGGTAATGTAAAAGACGCCGTATTGGTAATCCTAAACGTGCCTTTTGCTTTGATTGGCGGTATTTTGGCCTTGCACATCACCAATACCAATTTCAGTATTTCGGCAGGTATCGGTTTTATCGCGCTGTTTGGTGTTTGTATCCAAAACGGTGTGATCCTGATCTCTGTTTTCCGCAAAAATATATTGGAAGGCGTGCAAATAGATGAAGCTATTTTAACCGGTGTTTTGTCCCGTGTCCGCCCCGTGGTGATGACGGCTTTGATGGCCGCCATTGGTTTAATGCCGGCTGCAATTTCTACCGGAATCGGCTCCGAAACACAAAAACCTTTGGCCAT
>NZ_CALMAT010000141.1:0-21066 GCF_937859865.1 uncultured Mucilaginibacter sp. | reverse complement strand
TGGTAAAAGAAGCATGCGCTTTGCCTGATTAAACAACCAGCTTTTTTTATAAAAACACATCTACTATTTTCGTTACACTTAATTAGGGGAAAATTGATGGTCAATATACTTTTAGTTGAAGATGACGACAGTGTGGCTTCATTTATTAAAAAAGGGTTGGAAGAAAACCAATACACGGTTGAACTGGCAAAAGATGGCGCAGCAGCATTAAAGTACGGGCTGAACAAAGAATACGGCCTGATTATTTTAGATATCATGCTGCCTTATGTTAACGGTATTGAGGTATGCAAACAGATCCGTACCAATAATGAACAAGTTCCTATCCTGATGCTTACAGCTTTAGGAACGGTTGACGATAAAGTGAAAGGGCTAAAGGCCGGGGCAGACGATTATTTGCTTAAACCTTTTCATTTCAGCGAATTGCTGGCTCGGATAGAAGCTTTGCTAAGAAGAAAAAAGCAAAATGATACCCATTTACTTGAGTTTGAAGACATCGTTTTAAACACGCTAAACTATGAAGCAAAAAGGGCCGGACACGCTGTTAATTTAACTGCAAAAGAATTTGATTTATTAGTCTTGTTCATCAGAAATAAAAATAAAATCCTTTCCAGGCAGTTAATTGCAAAAGAAGTTTGGGGCATTGATTTTGATACCGGCACCAACATGATTGATGTTTACGTGAACTACCTGCGCAAAAAAATAGAAAAAGACTACGACCGGAAACTTATTTATACGGTGATTGGCAAAGGCTATATTTTTAAATAAAATTACCGGCAATGAAGATTAAAAATCGGCTTTCCCTTTATTTTACCCTGATCAGTTCCGGGGTATTGCTGGCTGTTTTTATTGCCATCTATCTTTCGTTTGTTGTGTTTTTTCGCAATGATTTTTATGCCCATTTAAAGGAAAGGGCAACGGTTACCGCCAGGCTTTATTTAGAAGCCGATGAAATACCAACAGATTCGCTCAACAAAGTGCGGGTGCTTTACCTAAATGAGCTGCCGGGAGAGATCGTCAGAATTTATAACAGCGACAATAATGCTGCTTTTATACAGGATAAATTGCAGTATTGGACTTCCGGCATTATCAATCAAGTCCGAAAAAATAATTACATGCAGCTTGTTGAAGGCGACAGGCAAACCGTAGGCATTTATTACAAAGACAACCAGGGCAATTTTGTGATCCTGGTATCGGCAAAAGACCTGGAAGGCTTGCACAGGCTGAAACAGATGCGGGAAATTATGCTTTTTCTGTTTATCGCAGTTAACATCAGTTTGTTTCTGATCAGCAGGTGGTTTGCACAAGAAGCTTTACTTCCGTTAAAAAGGGTAGTGAAGCAAATGCAGCGGATCAAGGCAACCAACCTAAACCTGCGGGTAAAAGAAGGGGACAGCAAAGACGAAATCGGCGAGCTGGCATTTAGCTTTAACCAGTTGCTGGAGCATTTGGAAAACGCTTTCGAAATGCAAAAAACTTATATTGCCAATGCCTCGCACGAATTGCGGACACCGGTTACCAGTATTATCGGGGAGATTGAGGTTGCCTTATACCATCCCCGAAGCGGGGAAGAATACAAAATGCTGCTCAGGTCCGTACTTTCCCATTCAGAAAATTTAAAAGAAACCATCAGCAGTTTAATGGAGCTGGCCCAGGTGGATGCAGATTATACCATTGCCAAACAATCTACCATTCGGGTTGATGATTTAATTTGGGAGCTGCAAAATTACTGGAACGAAAAGTATGGCAAAAACATGCTGAACGTTTTGATGCAAAAACTGCCGGAAGATGAAACTTACCTTAATCTATCGGTCAACCGCCAGTTGCTGGTTATTGCCCTCAACAATATCATCGGGAACGCTTTTAAGTTTTCGGCCCATAAACCAGTGCAGCTTACACTGGTTGCAGATGACCAAGGGATGCAAATACAAGTAAAAGACCAGGGGATTGGTATCCCGGAAGCAAACCGCCACCATGTTTTTAACCCTTTTTACAGAGGGGAAAATGCCTATGGCTTTTTGGGCAGCGGCATTGGGCTTTACATTGCCGATAAAGTGGTACGCTTGTTCAACGGAAAAATCAGCTTTAATTCTGTTGTAGGCGCAGGCACGGTTTTTACCATCACATTTTAACAAGCCTTCGGCCTGCTTAAATTTTGTTCAACCAAAACCCAATGCTTCTTTTATGCCCATAAAATTGGTGCCTGCGTTTGTAAACCTGTTTAAGTTTTGTCCCGTTTATTTCCCATGCTTCTTTTACCGCATAAAAATTAGTGTCGTTTTTTTTTGAGGTTTTTGTACCGGTATAATTTCAACCACCAAATTTATAGGCATAAAAGAAGCATCAAAAAATAAGTCAACCAGAAACAAGCTGTCTTCTATCCGCACAAACTGGTTGAAATTCTAATCCAGGTTTAATCTTATGCTTGTTTTTGGCCCGTATCTTTGTTAAAAATATATTGAAGATGCATAGAAAATCAGTAGCAGCTATTTTTTTATGTTTGTTTGAGTTGATAGCTGCCTTAAAATCTGCCTCAGCCCAATCACCGCTACAAACCACCGATACTTTAAAATTAACGGTTAAACAAGCTGAGGACCAGTTTTTAAAAAACAACCTGCAAATAATTGCCCAGCGTTATAACATTGACAATGCTACCGCTGCAATCATCACTGCAAAATTATTTCCTAACCCTGATTTCAATTATTCAAACGGCATATATGCCACGGATATAAGCCAGGGGCCGGCCTATAAAGAAAACTCTTTTAATTTTTCGCAGCTTTTTACAACCGCCGGCAAGCGAAACAAAAATATACAGTTGGCAAAAATTGGTGTAGAGCAAGCGCGGTACCAGTTTTTCGATTTCCTGCGCACACTTAAATTTACTTTAAGAAACGATTTTTACAGTATTTATTTTCAGGAACAGTCTTCCTTAGTTTATAACCAGGAAATAAATTCTTTGTCTAAACTCCTAACCGCTTTTCGGGAGCAGTACGCAAAAGGCAACATTGCCGAAAAGGAAGTGTTGCGCATCCAGTCGCAATTGTACTCGTTACAAGTAGAATACAATAACCTGCAGGTCAATATTGATACTACGCAAAGTGAATTTAAAATGCTGATACGGACTTCCCCGGCTGTATATATCGTTCCTTTGGTTGATGAAAATATGTACAGCGGCAAAACCATTGTAGCCACTGTGCCTTACATGCAATTGTTGGATTCGGCCTATGTAAACCGGTACGACCTTAAACTGGCAAAAACCACCGTAGCCTACAACAGCACTAATTTAAGCTTGCAAAAAGCCATTGCCGTGCCTGATTTTTCACTGTCGCTTAATTTTGACAGGCTTGGCTCTTACGGCAATAATTATCTGGGTGGCGGAATTGAGTTTAACCTGCCGTTTTTTAACCGTAACCAGGGCGCCATTAAACAAGCGCGGATAGCGGTTGACCAAAGCAAGGTTGATTTGGAGAATGTGCAGAACCAGGTGGCAATGGATGTTTCAACCAACTACAAAGGAGCGTTGAGGCTGGAAAGTTTATACAAAACGTTCGACCCCAAGTTTAAAGCCGACTTTAATCATTTGATACAAGAAGTGTTTTTAAACTATGCAAAACGCAACATCAGCTTGTTGGAGTTTTTGGATTTTTATGATTCTTACAAAACAAATGTACTTCAGCTAAACAACATCCAGCTTAACCGGGTTACCTCGTTAGAGCAGCTCAATTTTGTTACCGGTACACCTTTCTTTAATCAATAGCAACTATTTTTTCTAATATATTTTCATGAAAAAAAGTACCCTTAAAAACAGCATCAAAACAGTTACTGTTTGCTGTGTATTGTTAAACCTGTTTTCGTGTAAACCAAAAGAAACAACCAGCGATGCACGTGCGCCTTACGTAATCCCTGATTCTTTGTTAAGGACACTCACCATTGATACTGTAAAAACTTCCAACATTGTTGATGTTTTAAAATTTAACGGCATTGTAGATTTTAATACCAACAATGTAGTTAACGTTTTCCCACTGGTTAGCGGGAACGTACAGAACGTGAATGTAATGCCGGGGGATTATGTACATGCAGGCCAAACTTTGGGGATTATTAAAAGTGCCGAAGTGGCCAACTATAACTCGGCATTGGTTGATGCCGAAGCTTCCGTGCGTTTAACGGCCAGGCAATTATCACAGCAAAAAGACCTTTACAAAAGTGGCCTGGCATCGCAAGTGGATATAACCAATGCAGAATCTGCCTACCAGCAAGCGGTAGCGGCCAGGACTGCGGCGCAAAAGATACTGAGTATCAACGGCAACAACCCAAACGGGGAATATGTGATTAAAGCACCGATAGAAGGTTTTGTTGTTCAAAAAAACGTAACCAATGGGATGGCCATCCGCACGGACAACAGTACTGGCCTTTTTACCATTTCCGATCTTAAAAATGTGTGGGTGCAAGCCAACGTTTATGAAGAAAATATTGGCAAAGTGCACCAGGGCGACCCCGTTGATGTAACTACCATTTCCTATCCTGACAAGGTTTTTAAGGGCAATATAAATGAGATCATGAACGTGATTGACCCAACCACGAAAGTGATGAAAATGAGGGTTGTTTTAAATAACCCGGGCTACCTGTTAAAGCCGCAAATGTTTACCACAGTTAGTGTAAACAATAATGAAAATAAACAAGCTATCTCTGTTTCGAGCCATGCCCTTGTTTTTGACCACAGCCAGTATTACGTTGTTATTGTAAAAGGCGAAAAAGATGTACAAATCAGGTCGGTGGATATCATCAGCACGAACGGAAACACTGCCTATATCAAAAGTGGCCTTGCACCCGGCGAAAGGGTAATCACATCAAATGCCATCCTTATTTACGGCTCTTTAAACAGCTAATTTCTTCATCTTCAGACAAACAGAAATGATAAAGGTTCTTAGAGGTATCATTGGGTTTTCATTAAAAAACAAATACCTCATTCTATTTCTTGCGGCAGCATTGGTAATTACAGGTATCATTACTTTTATGCAAATGCCTATTGAGGCTTTTCCGGATGTTACCAATACCGAGGTTGACATTATTACCCAATGGCCAGGCCAAAGTGCCGAAGAGGTTGAAAAACTCGTAACTATCCCGATCGAGATTGCTTTAAACCCGGTACAAAAGAAAGCCAGCCTTCGTTCTTCCACCATTTTCGGTTTAAGCTACGTAAAGGTGATCTTTGAGGATAATGTATTAGACCAGGAAGCCAGGCAGCAAGTGTATAATTTATTAACCAATGCTACTTTGCCTAACGGTATTACCCCGTCGGTACAGCCGCCGGTTGGCCCAACAGGCGAGATATTCAGGTACACGCTGAAAAGTTCTGTAAGAGATGTAAGAGAGCTAAAAACCATACAGGATTGGGTGATAGACCGCCGTTTAAGAGCTATCCAGGGCATTGGCGATATCAACAGTTTTGGCGGCAAAACAAAAGCCTATGAAATAACAGTTGACCCAGGTAAACTGACTACTTTGGGCATTACGCCTTTGGATGTTTTTTCTGCCATCCAAAAAACAAATATCAACGTTGGCGGCGACATGATCATCCAGAACAACCAGGCTTTTGCGGTAAGGGGTTTAGGGTTATTGCAGGATATTAACCAGATCGGAAATGTTGTGGTAAGCAACAACAACGGCGTGCCTGTAATTGTGAATGATGTGGCCACTGTTTCCATATCAAACGTGCCGCGGCTTGGTTGGGTAGGCAGAAGCGATGCGGTAATTGATAAAAACGGCAAAAGAAAGGTAATTGACGATGCAGACGCGGTAGAGGCAATTATCGTAATGCGGAAAGGCCAAAACCCGACCGAAGTTTTGGCTGCGCTTAAAACTGAGATCAATAAGATCAACAATGAAGTTTTGCCGGCCGATACTAAAATTGTGCCTTATTATGACCGTTCAAACCTAATTGGTTTTGCAACCCACACTGTGCTGCACAACCTGATCGAAGGGATCTTGCTGGTAACCTTTTTGGTATCCATTTTTATGTTCAACTGGCGTACCACGCTCATTGTTTCTATCATCATACCCCTGGCGTTGTTGTTTGCATTTATCTGTTTGCACCTGATGGGCATGTCTGCCAACCTGCTCTCTTTAGGCGCGGTAGATTTCGGGATCATTATAGATGGCGCTGTGGTAATGACGGAAGGAATGTTTGTTATTTTAGACCATGAAGCCGTACAATTAGGTATGGACCGGTTTAACAAAAAAATCAAACTCGGCCTGATTAAAAACAACAGCGCCAACTTGGGCAAGGCTATATTTTTTGCCAAACTCATCATCATCACAGGCTTGTTGCCCGTATTTGCCTTTCAAAAAGTAGAAGGCAAGCTGTTTTCGCCGCTTGCTTTTACATTGGGCTTTGCCCTGCTTGGCGCGTTGATCACCACGCTTACTTTAGTACCTGTACTGATCAGTATGCTTCTTAATAAAAACGTACACGAAAAGCATAACCCTTTTGTGCACAACCTTACAAAGTTTATGCTTTTCGGGTTTACTACTTCTTTTAGGTATAAAAAATTGGTGGTTATTACTTCGTTAATTGCCATGGTAGTAGGCTTATTCTCGTTCAGCTTTTTAGGCAGCGAGTTTTTGCCCGAGTTGAATGAAGGTTCGATATGGCTGAGGGTTCAATTGCCTTATAGCATATCGCTTGATAAATCTGTAGAAACATCAAAAAAAGTCCGACAGATATTAATGTCTTTTCCGCAGGTGCAATACGCCGTATCTCAAACCGGCCGACCGGACAATGGTACGGACGTAGCCGGATTTTACAACAACGAATTTGATGTGATTATGTATCCGGAAGAGGATTGGAAGCCCAAAATTACTAAGGAAGAACTGATTGACCAGATGAACGCAAAGCTATCCGTACTTCCGGGTGCCGACCTTAACTTTTCCCAGCCTATTAGTGATAATGTGGAAGAGGCGGTTTCAGGTGTAAAAGGTTCTATCGTTGTAAAAGTTTATGGTGATTCTTTGAACTACGCGGAAGGAAAAGTAAATGAAGTTTATAACGTATTAAAAGGGGTTAAAGGCATTGCAGATTTGGGCGTGCTAAAAAGTATAGGACTGCCAGAATTGGACATCAAACTTGATCAGCAAAAAATGGCCCAATACGGCGTGGCTACCGCTGATGCCAATTCAGTTATATCCATGGCTATCGGCGGTACGGCCGCTTCTACCTTATATGAAGGCGTACGCACGTTTGATATCCGTATCCGTTTCCCAGAAGCATACAGAAGAACGCCTGAAGATATTGGAAACCTATTGGTGCCTACCCAAAGCGGGACAAAAGTGCCTGTTAAAGAAATAGCGGCAATCAGCCAAAAAACAGGCCCTTGTTTAATTTTCAGG
The DNA here is from genome assembly GCF_937859865.1 of uncultured Mucilaginibacter sp. Taxonomy (GTDB): domain Bacteria; phylum Bacteroidota; class Bacteroidia; order Sphingobacteriales; family Sphingobacteriaceae; genus Mucilaginibacter_A. The sequence goes on along the minus strand of NZ_CALMAT010000141.1, from coordinate 13,683 downwards.
GATGCGAACGAACGCTATGCAACCCTCAAATTTTCTGTACGCGGCCGGGACATGGGCAGCACAATAGCAGAAGCACAACAAAAAGTAGCCGCCAAGGTTAAAGTAAAACGCGGTTACCACCTGGCCTGGCAGGGTGATTTTGAAAACCAGCAACGGGCAGAAAAACGCCTTGCCCAAGTAGTCCCTATCAGCCTGGCACTTATTTTTTTACTGCTTTATGTTATGTTTGGCGATATTAAAGATGCAGCCTTGGTATTTTTGAATGTGCCTTTTGCCATTGTAGGCGGGATACTTGCTTTACTAATTACAGGCACTAATTTCAGTATTTCTGCCGGTATTGGTTTTATTGCTTTGTTTGGTATTTGTATCCAGGATGGCGTATTGCTCATTACCGTGTTTAAACAGAATATTGACAGGTTTAAAGGCCAGCACCAATCTTTATATACTTCTTTGAAGTTAGGGGTAAATTCCCGGATCAGGCCGGTTATGATGACTGCCCTGATGGCTGCCATTGGTTTATTTCCGGCTGCTGTTTCCCATGGTATCGGTTCTGAAAGCTCCAGGCCGTTGGCCCGGGTTGTTATTGGCGGCATCCTTTGTGCCATGGTTTTTAGCTTGTGGGTTTTCCCGCTGATTTTTGGTTGGGCTTACCGCAAAACGGACGAAACGACGCGGTAAGATATAGGTGTGGTTTACTTTTGATGGATCTGAATTTTGCGCATACTTCTTTTACCGAATCATTTTTAAGAAGATGCATAGCTGATGCACAAACGGGAAAACCGGAAGAAGTTGTTGCAAAAGATGGGGAAGTAAAGTAAGTGAAGAATTAAGCATTGATTATCTTAACAAGCAAAAGTGCCTCCTTAAATTTTAAGGAGGCACTTTTGCTTGTTATATTTAAGTAGAAATACAAAGGCTTAATAGAATTTGATACAGGCTATTGAACTCTTTATATTAAAGACAATAAGTAACCTAAACTAACAACTCTTTGTAGGAGTGTAAACCCTTAGCTGATACTTCTTTTATCACCTAAAATTTGTTGTTAACAATAGTAGGAGTTAAAAATTATGCCGTTAAAAGAAGTATTTAAGGTTTTTATTCTATCAACAAGCATTATTATAAAACTTTTATTTACTGCTAAAATATTTGCATAAAAAAGTGAGGTTGCTTTTAGGCAACCCCACTTAAAATATTTAAAAAATTTAATAACCCGGGTTTTGAGTAACATTTGGGTTAGCGTCCCTTTCCGATTGTGGGATAGGTAATATTCTTCTATAATCTGTTATTGGAACAAGAGGATAAGAAGCATAACCTTGTGTTTGAGCCGGACGAACAATTGGAAGATTTAACCTGGTAAAATCAAAGAAACGCAGACCTTCAAAAGCAAGTTCTTTTCTTCTTTCATTTAAGATGTCAGTTTTTAATTGATCACCTGTTGAAGTATAACCTGCAAAAGATGGGTCACGTAATTTTGCCAATTGATTTAGATAAATCTTAGCATTAGCTTCGTCACCTAAACGAGCATAAGATTCAGCCAGCGTAAGAATAACTTCTGCATAACGAATTACGGGTGTCTCGTCTTTATCTGTATTGCTGTAGTTAGGAAATTTATTGATAATATAAGCTTGCGCACCTGCTCTTTTTCCATCAATAATCAATGTCCTTCTAAAATCCGTTGTAGTGTAAGCATTATACAAATCAGTTGTAGCCTGGATATCTCCGTAACCTGCTTGAGAAAAAATAGCATCTAAACCCGTATTGCCTAAATTATTTGAGGCATTTTGGTTTAATTCAAATATTTTTTCAAGTTTGGTAGTAGTAGCTGTTGGGCTGGTCCAAAATCCGGTAAATGCGGATTGGGTTGTAGCTAAAGAGTAACTGCCATTTTGCACAACGAGAAGTGCTGCATCACGTGCATTTGCATAATCGCCTTCGTATAGATATGCTCTTGCTTCAATCGCTTTTGCCGCATATTTAGCAATATAATCAGAATTTATAGCATGCAAGGGAGTACTTCCCGTTGGCATCAATGCATAAGCGCTATCCAAATCGCTTATAATTTTGGTGTAAACTGCAGATACAGTTGCCCTGGTTGGTTTTGCAGAAAAACCGGTTACGTAAGATGGAACAGTAACCAAAGGCACACCAGGTGCACTTGGGTTAACGGTATACGGCGTACCAAACCAGTTAACTAACTCAAGATAAATCAAAGCACGTGCTGCATAAGCTTCGCCAACTAATTGGCTTACATCCGGAGAAGTTCCTAATTTTCTTCCCTCATAAATTACACGATTAGCCTGCAAAATTGAGTAGTAACCCTGAGAAAAAATATCACTGGCTTCGGCGCTGGTAGAAGCAGCATAAGTGTAGTTGTTGTCATTTAAATACCTGCCTGAGTTAGATTGGTTAACGTAAGTGTTATCTGCAAGCAAATCTCCCAATACTGGTATATCACGACCGAACAACATGGTGTTTTTCATGGTATTGTACATACCATTTACAGCGTCGGCTAAATCATTAGGCGTTTGAATAGATTGTGTAACCGTTACAGCAGTAGAGGGCTGTTCATCCAAAAAGCTTTTTTTACAAGATGTGGCTGTAACCGCACATGCTAATAACGTATATATAATTTTATCTAATTTCATTTTTTTAAATCCTCTCATTATAAACCTACATTTAAACCGATTGTGAATGTCCTGACCTGTGGAAGATCCAAAGTACTAAAACCATTAACAGGAACTTCAGGATCAAAAGGTAAGCGTTTATCGTAAGTTTTTGTATATAAATTAGTTGCCCTTCCGTACAAATACAACCTGCTGATACCAATTTTATTTAAATAACTAATATTTTTAAAATCATAACCTAAAGAAGCATTTTTTAACCTGATAAAATCTCCATAATACAGGAAGCGGGAAGAAAAACTGGATGAACTTGAAGAGCTTCCGCCTGCATATACATCCTTAGGCACATCGGTTATTTGTCCAGGTGTAGTCCACCTGTTGTTGAAGGTATAAACATACTTGTTAGATCCAGTTAAATAAGTACCATCGTTTAAATAATATGACCAACTATCACTTATACGGTTACCAAAGCTGCCATAAAAATCAACAGATAAAGTGATTCCCTTAAAGGTAAAACTATTGTTAAAGCCACTGATAATTTTAGGGTCAGCTTGTCCCATTGGCACGCGTTGGGCAGCAGAGTAATTTGTAGTAGTAGCTGTTTTTGTTCCGTCTGTGTACCACAAAGCATTACCGTTTGACGGATTTACACCTGCATATTGCCGACTGTACCAGGTATAATAATCATACCCTCGGGCTAACCATAATGAAGTTTGTAAAGGATTAGCTGCATCAAGGTTGGCCAGCATAGTCATCGTGTTTGCGTTGTGGGCAAGGTTAAAATTAACATTCCAGGTAAAATCTCTTGTTTTAACAGGAATACCTTTTACCGCAAATTCAACACCTTGATTACGCATGGCACCTATATTTTGTGCCTGCTGTGTAAACCCAAGCTCCCAAGCAACAGCTGCGTTTGAAATTAAACCACTAATTAAGTTTTTATAATAGTCAACACTAAATGTTAAACGGTCATTAAAAAAACCAAAGTCAGTTCCAAGATCAAACTTTTTCTGAGACTCCCAGGTTAAATTTACGTTTCCGATTGTGTTATACGCTTGTCCACTGGATGAGTTGTAAGCAACTGTAGCACCAGTTGAAGTAGTGTACCCAGCAGTTGGCCGCCATTGATAATTTGTAAGCGAATTGGCATTACCGGTTGTACCATAAGAACTTCTTATTTTGGCTGTGGTAAACACCTTTTGTGTACCAAAAAATGTTTCCTGGTCAATATTCCACGCACCACCTATTGAGTAAAATGTTCCAAATTGTTTAGCTGTCCCAAACCTGGATGATCCGTCATTCCTTAATGAAGCACTTAACGAATAACGGTTTTTAAAGTTAATACCAACCCTGGAATAAACAGCATCAAATGTATAATTAGAAGTCGCTTGATAAGCTGTTGCCGGAGTAGACGCAACACCCACTGCAGTAAGGGTAGGCTGTGTAGCAGGGTACCCAGTAGCATAAGCTTGGTTTAAGTAGCCCGCTGACCTTTGTGCCTCATAGCCAACTGTTGCATCTATAAAAAAGTTTTCTATACCTGGAATATCGTAGCGATAGTCTAATTGATTTCGTATTAACCAGTTAAAATAACGGCTATACGCGCTGGTACCGCTTCCGTTAAGGCTTCTGGCATCACCCATTATCGGGTTTAAAAACGTAGTTTCTTCCAAATTTTGATAGTCGGCACTTGCATAACCCGTATATTTTAATTGGTCTACAATGTTCCATCTGATAGTTTGATTGCCCAAAATCCTGGTTTGGTATAAGCTTCTTGAATCATGCGCTGCGATATACAACGGATTAGAGTTTCCGGATGTTGGAAAATTAGCATTTCCGGTAACACTGGAATTAATTGTGCCATCAGGGTTATACGCCATTTGGAACGGCCTTAAAAAATAAGCAGAAGCCCAAGGACTGCTGTAGTAAGCACTGCCTTGTAAAGGTGTATTTTGGAGAACATTTGAAGCGTTAATGCCTGTAGTGATGGAAAAACTTTTACTGATGGTATGGTCAAGATTTATTAAACCGGTTACCCTTTCTAAATAAGATTTAATTATCGTTGCATCTTGTTTAAAATAACCTACCGATGAAAAGATTTTTGTTTTTTCATCGCCACCGTTTAAAGAAACATTGTATTGCTGCTGAGACCCGTTTTTGGTTACTAATTTAACCCAATCATTGCCAGGCCCGGTTAAGGCATAGGTATTATCAAGACTGGCGATATTAGCTGTGATTTCGGCCGGAGTATAGACAACTTTTGTAGCTGGGTTGATTTGGCTTGAATAATAGTTTCTAAACCCTTCATCAAAAAATGTTTTAAACTGATCGGGGGTCAATAATTTACCTGCAACAGGAAGCGGAACATTGTTAGATTTACCTAACTCTGCATCAAACCGAATTTGAGTTTTACCATTACGGCCTCTTTTAGTTGTAATGACAATTACACCGTTAGACCCTCTGGAACCGTAGATTGCTGTTGCAGAAGCGTCTTTTAAAACAGTGATGGTTTCAATATCATTTTCGTTGATACCAGCTAACGCATTAGAAGAACCACTGGAAGAATTGGCACCATTTGTTCTCTGTGATAAGTCACCTGCATTTACAATCATACCATCAATAACATACAATGGTTGCGCTGCAGCTTGATTCGTGATCGAACCCAAACCCCTGATTCTTACTTGATTGTTTGCACCCGGTTGACCGCTTGAACTTGTTACTGCAACCCCTGCGACCTCTCCTTGTAAGGCTTGTTGAAATGTAGAAAAAGGCTTGTTTTCATTTCGGGCACCGCTAACAGTTTCTGCAGAACCAGTATATGACTTCTTAGATTGCGTACCATAACTATCTTGCACTACGACCTCAGACAACTGCCTTGTACTGGTAGCCAATTTAACATTATAAGTATTACTACCAGTAATTGTTAAGTTTTGGGTAGCGTAACCAATAAAAGTAAAAACCAGTGTTCCACTGTTCGTGGGTACGTTTAATGTAAACTTTCCATCCCCATCTGTTAACGTACCCACTTTTGTGCCTTGAACCATAACCGACACCCCCGGCAACGGCTGGCCATCATCAGCCCCCGTTACCACTCCCGTAATTTTTCTGTTTTGCGCAAATGCATTATTTAATGCAAATAACCCGAGAAGAAAAAAAATAAGTAATTTTTGCTTCATGCTTTATTTTATTTAGTTAAAGTAATCTTCGAAAATATGAAAAAAAGAGGGCAATCAAAGATTTAATAAAAAATTAATAAAAAAATTACAAATGGGTACAAAAACTAACTGATTAGTAAATTTCTGTTTGTAATTCCAAAAAAAGTATAGGTAAAAGAAGTATTATTTCCGCTATTGGAGAATTATAAGCCATCTATTTTAACAGATACTTATAATTTACCACAAGTGGTTGATAAATTTTGATTATTTAAACCAATTTCAACACCATTACATCCGTTCAGGGACTTTTATCCCTAACAAGTGCATCGCTTTTTGAATAATTTCAGCCGAAACTGCTGATAATTTCAGCCGAAACTGCTTTACCGCTTCTTCCTCCGCCTTTAAAATACTTTCTTCATGGTAAAATTTATTGTACAGTTTGGCCAGCTCGTACACATAATTGGCGATGACAGCGGGACTGTAAGCCTGGGCTGCTTCTGTTAAAACAGCAGGATAATGTTCTAATTGAACGATCAAATCTTTTTCTACCGGCGATACTGTTTTTATAGGCATAAAAACAGTATCGTCTTTAAATCCGCCTTTGGTCAATACCGAACGGATCCGGGCATAAGTATATTGAATAAACGGACCCGTGTTTCCCTGAAAATCTACGGACTCGTTCGGATCAAACAGCAAGCGTTTTTTAGGTTCTACTTTCAACAGGAAATATTTCAACGCGCCCATTCCAATGGTATGGTACAAATCCTGCTTTTCTACTTCCGGGAAATCGGCTGCTTTTCCTAAAATATCGGTTTGTTCTTTTGCCGTGGCTTCCATTTCTGCAATCAAATCATCGGCATCCACCACCGTTCCTTCACGGGATTTCATTTTCCCGGAAGGCAAATCTACCATGCCGTACGATAAATGGTACAAACCTTCAGCCCAGCTTCGGCCTAATTTTTTCAGGATCAAATACAGCACTTTAAAATGGTAATCCTGCTCGTTGCCAACTACGTTGATGGCTTTGTCGGTTTGGTAGTCATCGTATTTTAGCTGCGCCGTTCCCAAATCCTGCGTCATGTAAACCGAAGTTCCATCGGCACGCAAAACCAATTTTTCATCCAAACCATCAGCCGTTAAATCAATCCAGACCGAACTATCCGGCTTCTTAAAAAAAACGCCTTTTTCCAGCCCTTCATCAATAATGGATTTTCCCAATAAATACGTGTTCGATTCGTAATAATACTGGTCAAAATCTACACCCAGCTTTTTGTAGGTTTCCTCAAAACCGGCATAAACCCAGCCGTTCATTTCCTTCCACAAAGTAATCACTTGCGCATCGCCCTGCTCCCATTTTTGCAGCATTTTCTGTGCTTCAACAATTAACGGCGCATTCTTTTTGGCATCGTCTTCGGTTTCGCCCTGGTTTTTCAGTTCCTCGATCTGCTTTTTGTATTCTTTATCGAAGATTACATAATATTTTCCAACCAAATGATCGCCTTTTAAACCGGAACTTTCCGGCGTTTCGCCGTTGCCAAACTTTTGCCAGGCCAGCATAGATTTACAGATATGGATGCCGCGATCGTTCACCAAATTCGCTTTGATCACTTCATAACCATTCGCTTTTAAAATCTCAGCGACCGAATAACCCAACAAATTATTGCGCACATGGCCTAAATGCAAGGGTTTATTGGTGTTGGGCGAAGAATATTCAACCATTACTTTTTTTCCGTTGGAAGGAAAAGAACCAAAACCTGGCTGATTGATTTTCTGATAAAAAACCTCCAGCCAATAGCTGTTTTTAAGGGATAAATTTAAGAAGCCTTTGATCACGTTAAAAGATTCGACCGCTTCCAATCTGTTCACCAAAAATTCGCCGATGGCAGTTCCGGTTTGTTCCGGTGATTTTTTAGAGAATTTGGTCAGCGGAAAAACAACCAGCGTTACGTCGCCTTCAAATTCTTTGCGTGTTTGCTGCAGGCTCAGGCTTTCTGCAGAAATATCAATTGCAAACAAAGTTTTTACGGCGCGAACGGCAGCTTCTAAAATAAAATCCATAGCGCGAATTTACACAATTGGGCAATTTTTGCCGAACATAAGTTTTAGGTGGATAAAAACAGCATCGAAACCATTTCTAAATATTCTGGTAGATTTGCCTTTCCACTTAAAACTTATATGCTTCAAAAAGATACTTTTCAAATACAAGTCAGTTCTGAAATTGGTGATTTGCGCCGGATTTTGATCCATAGCCCGGATAAAGGATTAGGAAAAGTAATTCCGTCTAAAGCGCAAGACTGGCTTTTTGAAGATATTGTCCACCTCGAAACTATCCGCAAAAAAGAGTACGATTTGTATGTCAAGGTTTTACTTTATTTTTTAGATCCTTCTTTGATCCAAGGCAAAATCCAAGAAATTGATGCTAAAAACAGTATGCGCCAATTTTACAAACCTAACCAGCCTGACTTTTATGCTTCCGAAAAAGTAATTGAGCTGGAAGTTTTGCTGAAAGAAATTTTGGATGAACAAAGCGTTCGGCAACAATTAATCGCCGCAGTTTGTGCCACGGAAAACTGCAATTATCAGCAACAGCAACTTTTGATGGTTTTGCCTTCGGCGGATTTGGCCACGCTTTTTATTTCGGGAACATTGCCGGATGGAAAGATTTTTTTCGCGCCTTTACCTAATTTAATTTTTACGCGCGATTTGGGAACAACGATCAACAATTATATTTTACTGAACAAACCGGCCCGTAAAGCACGCTCGCGCGAGGCTTTGTTGTGCAAATACATCTTTTTTAACCATCCTTTTTTTGAAGCTTACCGGCAAAACATCATCGAAGTGCCGCAAACCGACGAACATTTTTTAATCCCTGAAGGAGAAATTGACCAGCAAAACACCTTGGAAGGCGGCGACGTGATGATGGTGAGCAACAACCATTTACTGATGGGCTGCGGCGAACGCACAACGCCTTTGGCAGCAAGCAACGTGATTAAATTGTTGTTCGAAAAAAATGTGGTGCAAAAAGTAACGGTGATTAAAATTCCGCACAAGCGCGATTTTATGCACCTGGATACTGTTTTTACCCAGGTAAAAAAAGGGTTGTGGGTTTTGCTTTCTTCGCTTTTTAACCCGCAGCAAAACGATCAGGAACTTCAGCCAATCAACTATCTTACAGAAACCAAAAAACCAGACCAGCCGGAAATTATCCAGTTTGAAAATGGAAAATTTGACAGGCCAAAAAGGTTTGAACGTTTGGAAGATCTGCTTTCCGAAATCAGCGAAAAAGAATTGGGCTTCACCGAAAAAACGCAGTTCATCTATTCGGGCAACAACGTTTTTCCTTACGATTCGCGTGAGCAATGGACCGACGGCTGTAACCTGTTGGCGTTAAAAGAAGGCGTGGTTTTGGCTTACGACCGCAATGACAAAACCCTGGATGCTTTTAAAGAACAAGGTTTTACTGTGATCAAAGCAGCAGATTTACTTAAAAAACTCGAACGAAACGAATTGAAAACCGAAAACATCAGCAACACCATTATTACTTTTCCTTCCGCCGAACTTTCACGTGCGCGCGGCGGTTTTCATTGCATGAGCATGCCGCTATTTCGTTCCGAGTTGTAAATCCCCAGCTGTCGGTTCTGCAAAGTCAGCAAACCTTTTTTTAATGGTTTCCTTAACAGTTTTTTTAATGGTTTCGCGGTAATATTCGTCAATGCTCCAATTGTAAATGCCACAAAGTTCAATCTGGTGCTTTTTAATCAGTTCGCATAATTTAGAAACCGCTTCTTCTTCGTGGTGCTCGGTAATGCTAACGGCTTTCCACCATTGAATTAGAAAAAACCGGCGGCATTGTAAAAGGATAACCTGGTACAAACCACGGTATTTGCCCGGCTGGATAATAATTTTGGTCATTTTCGTTCTGCTTTTTTGCCATTTTTAATCTGACAACTATCTTTTTCACTTTTGTTTGTACAATAAATAGCATAGTAGTCTGTATGCATCAGATTAACATACAAAAGGAAACTTTATTACCACCGAAGAAAAAAATAACCTCAATATTTGGAGATTGATAAAAAACATCGCATTGAAACCAACAATTGAACATTTAACTTCACACATCCTGATGGTCCGGCCCGTAAATTTTGCTTTTAACGAGCAAACGGCCGCCAGCAATGCTTTCCAAAAACCAGGCAGACAAACCGAAGTGCAGCAAAAAGCATTGCAGGAGTTTGATGCTTTTGTGGAAATTTTGCGCCAAAACGGTGTGGGTGTTACCGTTTTAAACGATACGCCCGATCCGCATACGCCAGATTCCATCTTTCCAAACAACTGGGTTTCTTTTCATGAAGACGGTTCTGTTTTTTTATACCCGATGCAAGCTGAAAACCGAAGGCTGGAACGCAAGGTTTTTTATGCCATAAAAGAAGCATTTGAAGCAAAACAGGTTTATGACCTGAGTTACTTTGAACAGCAAAACCGTTTTTTGGAAGGAACCGGAAGCCTGGTTTTAGACCGCGAAAACAAACTCGCTTACGCCTGCATCTCGCCGAGGACGGATGTTGATGTAATTAATGAGTTTTGCAAAATTTCGGGTTATCAAGCCGTTTTGTTCCATGCAGAAGATGAACTTGGAAAAGCCATTTATCATACTAATGTTTTGATGTGTATCGGCGGCCGGTTTGCGGTAATTTGCTTAGATTCGATTGTAAACGGCACTGAAAAAACATCGGTAAAAGAAGCATTGCAACAATTGGGGAAAGAAGTGGTCGAAATCTCTTTTGCGCAAATGAACGCTTTTGCCGGAAACATGCTTCAGCTTCAATCCAAATCAGGAGAAAGTTTATTGGTGATGTCTGAAACAGCTTTTTTAGCCTTAACAAAAGCTCAAATCGAAACTTTGGAACGCTATTGCAAACTCGTCCATTCGCCTTTAAACACCATCGAAACCAACGGCGGCGGCAGTGCGCGCTGTATGATGGCCGAGGTTTTTTTGCCGGTAAAAACAGCATAGAAACAATGCTGAAAATCAATCAGAAATATTACGGCCTGATGGTAAAAATTTCCGTATAAAACCACACATTTGCCAAAATTTTAATAGATGCAGAGTTACGAAGAGTTCCTTGACCTGAGCGTGGGTTTCCCGCAGGAAGGTTTTGAAATTATTGATGATGAATTATATTTCCACGATTTAAATCTGATGGAAATGATTGAAACGTATGGTACGCCGTTGCGTTTTACATATCTGCCCATAATCAGTAAAAAAATACAACAAGCTAAGTTACTGTTCCAATCGGCCATTGTTAAAAACAATTACCGCGGTTCGTATAAATATTGCTATTGCACCAAAAGTTCGCACTTCCGCCACATTGTAGAAGAAGCTTTAAAAAACGACATCCATATAGAAACATCTTCGGCTTTTGATATGCCGATGATTGATGCGCTGGAGAAAAAAGGTTCTTTAAGCAAAGATGTTACCGTGATTTGCAATGGTTTTAAAACTTACCAGTACAAACAGTATATCATTGATATGCTGCACGATGGCTTTAAAAACATCATCCCGGTTTTAGACAACAAGGAAGAATTTAACCTGTACGACGATGAAGTTGAACTGGATACGCCTTGCAACCTCGGTATCCGTATTGCTTCGGAAGAGCAGCCGGATTCGCAGTTTTACACCTCGCGTTTAGGCGTTCGGATAGAAGACGTGATTGATTTTTACAACAGCAAAATTGTATCAAATCCTTATTTTAAGGTGAAGTTGTTGCACTTTTTTATCAATTCCGGCATTTCGGATACGCCTTATTACTGGAACGAACTGGAGCGTTATGTTACGCTTTACTGCAAGTTTAAAAAGATCAACCCGGATTTGGACACGCTGGATATCGGTGGTGGTATGCCGTTTAAAGATTCATTGGTTTTTGATTTCGATTACGAATACATGGTAAACGAAATTGTAAGCCGGATCAAAGAAATTTGTGCCGATAACGATACAGTAGAACCGGATATCATTACCGAGTTTGGCAAATATACCGTTGCCGAAGCTTCCGGGATTTTGTACAAAGTTTTGGGCCGAAAACAGCAAAACGACCGCGAAAAATGGCTGATGCTGGATGGTTCTTTCATCACCAATTTGCCTGATGTTTGGGCCTTGAACCAGAAATATGTTTTGCTGCCGATCAACAATTGGGATGCGGAATACGAGCGTGTAAACTTAGGCGGCATCACCTGCGACGGCCAGGATTATTACAACCAGGAAGCGCACATGAACAGCGTTTACATGCCAAAAACGCGCAAAGTGCAGTATTTGGGTTTCTTTAATACCGGTGCTTATCAGGAAGTTTTAAGCGGATACGGCGGCATTCATCATTGTTTGTTGCCTTCGCCAAAACATGTTATCATCCGCAGAAACCGTGATGAAACTTTTAATTTTGATGTTTTTGGCGAAGAACAAAATAGCAAGCAAGTGTTAAAGATTTTGGGTTATACGACTTAGAGCCTTTGCGTAGGCCCTTCAATTTGGTCAATTGGGGTTTGATCCGGTTTTTTTACCAATCAATTTTTTTATTTGAAATTGTATAAGCCTGTTTAAAATTTGTTTATCAAGGTTTTAATGCTTCTTTTATCACCTAAAAACTGGGCAGTTGGTTTTTAATTTGTTTAAGGTTGATTTAAACACCAATTTTTAGGTGATAAAAGAAGCATCGTAATTTTTCTTGTACAATTTTAAACAGGTTCTATAACCAACTATCAATCTGTTTAAACAACAGGGAAAGCCCCTCCGTCAATAACATAGTTAGCTCCTGTTAAATAAGAAGCCGCCGGTGATACCAGAAAATTAACGAGTTCCGCAATTTCTTCAGGTTCGGCCATTCTTTCCATAGGTATACCACCAATTTTGTTCATCAGGTTTTGAGATGCTTCTTCAAAAGTAATACCGCTTGTTTTAGCGTAGCCTTGTAAAAATTCTACCATCATAGGCGTTTTTACCGGCCCCGGAGAAACCGTTAACACCCTAACTCCTTTGCTGCCTACTTCTGTTGCCAGTGCTTTACTATAACTATTAAGCGCAGCCTTGGAAACTGCGTAAGCCATGTTGACATCCCAAAGCGGCTGCATGGCGCTTGTTGTAGAGATATGAATAATAACACCACTTTTTTGTTCAAGCATTTTGGGTAATAATTCCCTGTCTAAACGAATTGCGGCCAGCAGGTTAAATTGGAGTTCATTTTCCCAATGCTCATCTGTCAGGGTGCTGAACCCTCCGCCCGGGCTCGTAAGGCCACCAATGTTATTGACCAAAATATCTATCCCGCCAAACTTTTCGTTTATTCCATTTACGAATTTAGAAACTTGTTTTGGCTGGGTTAAGTCTGTTGCAATAAAATGATGTTGAAGATCAGTGTTGCCCGGGTGATTTCTGGCGGTAACAATAACGTTAGCTCCGGATTGCCCTAATCTGTCGGCAATTGCTTTTCCAATGCCTTTAGTTCCACCCGTTACAAGCGCAATCTTGCCTTCAAGTTTTGTCTCCATATTTTGTTGATTGTTCATTTTTTGTTTATTAGGTATTGTTTCATAAAGAAACTAAAGTATTTCAGGATATTTGCTTTACTAAACCGGATAAGTGGTTACTAATTAGTAACCGAAGGCAAAATTGAGGTAACAAAAAGGTAACCATATGAGAAAATACACGAAAAACCCGTTTAACTGTGCTGTAGTGCGCACAGTACATTATATAGGTGGTAAATGGAAACCTATTATCCTGATCAGGTTGATTGATGGCCCGGTCCGTTTTGGTAAACTTACGGTTCAAGTGCCCGACATATCCCGTAAAATTTTAACGCAACAACTTAGCTGGACTTTAGCCAAAAGTTAGAGTCTGTCAACTGAAAGGGAATAAGTATGTT
>NZ_CALMAT010000140.1 GCF_937859865.1 uncultured Mucilaginibacter sp. | reverse complement strand
AAACTTCCACTACACTAAAATTCCATGATTAATCCGCGTAAGTTCTCCAATTACCATTTCTTTGCCGTAGGAATCATTCAATAACTCAATTGGCTTCATACTGCCCAGAGAAAAGTTAGGCGTATCCAACCAAAGCCTAAATTTGTCCATCTCGCCAAAAACATCTAATCCAACATTTGTAACTTCAGCCATTTCCATAATTTTTTCTGATTGCGTTGGTTTAAAAACCTTTGAATTTTGTTTGTACCGCTGTAAAGATTTGGTTGATAAATCTAGAAATTTTGCCCAATCGTGTTCGTTAAAAGGTGTGTAGTCTTGGATCAAACTAAAAAAAGAATACGGAATGCCTTCTTTAATTACTTGTATAATAAGCATTTTATCCAAAAATAAATCTGCATAAGTTAAATTGGTTACCGATGATAAAGAATGCGTTTTAAAACCAGAATGCGCAATTATAGAAGTAAGCTCTTTATCTAATTCATTGATAAGCTCTTTTTTTACAAAAACCATAGAGTAGTAGTTTAGACGACTGTCTATAAATGTAAGACAGATTTCTTAAATAATAAAATCTTATAGCGGTATTTTTATTGCTGGATTATGATGTTAAAAGAAGCACCTAAAGAATTCCGCTACTTTTCTATATTGTGTTTATCAGATCATTATCCTCATACTTCTTTTATCCACCAAAAATTTGTAGTAATTATGCTGCCATTAAAAATCCTTAAACCATGGTTGCAAATTTAGAACAAACGTTTCGCTGGTTTGGCCTCACAGATCCGGTTACGCTGGCTGCCATCCGGCAAACGGGCGCTACCGGAATTGTAACCGCGCTGCACCAGATTAAAGCTGGCGAGGCGTGGGGCCGCGAAGAAATCAGGCAGCGGAAAGAAACGATTGAAGCGGCAGGGTTGCGCTGGTCCGTGGTAGAAAGCGTGAACGTACACGAAAGCATCAAAACGGCTTCGGCAGAACGTGATGCTTATATCGAAAAATACATTGTTTCGCTTAAAAACCTGGCTGCAGAAAATATCAAGACTATTTGTTATAATTTTATGCCGGTGCTTGACTGGACACGCACCAACCTCGATTTCCGCCTGCCAAACAATGCATCGGCTTTGCGTTATGATGTATCGGCCGTTACCGCTTTTGATCTGTACATTTTGGAGCGGGAAGGGGCTTTCCGGGAATTTACACCAGGGCAGCAACAGGAAGCAAAAGCGTATCTGGACAGTTTGGATGCCGAGGCAAAAAACCAGTTGGTAAAAAACGTATTGGCCGGGCTGCCAGGTACCAAAGAAGTTTATACCATTCCGCAGTTTAAAGAACACCTGAAAAAGTATGCCGAAACAGATGCCCACAAATTGAAAGAGAACCTGGCGTACTTTTTAAAAGCCATTATGCCCGATGCGGAAGCATTGGGAATCAAAATGTGCATCCATCCGGACGACCCGCCTTTCCCGATTTTGGGCTTGCCGCGTGTGGTTTCTACCGAGCAGGATTTAAACGATTTGGTAAATGCTGCGCCTTCGCCAAGTAACGGTATTACTTTTTGCACCGGTTCTTTGGGTGCGCGCGCTGACAACGATTTGCCCGGAATGGTAGAGCGTTTAGGCCAGCATTTCCATTTTTTGCATTTGCGGAATGTAAAGCGCGAAGCTGACGGCAGTTTTTACGAAGACGACCACCTGGCCGGAAGCACGGATATGTATGCAGTAATGAAAAACATCATTTTAGAACAGCAAAAACGACAGGGGCAAGGCCGGACAGATATTGCAATACCGATGCGGCCGGACCACGGACATAAAATATTGGACGATGTAAATTACGATACTTATCCCGGCTATTCAATTACCGGGCGGATGAAAGGCCTGGCCGAGTTGCGGGGCTTAGAATTGGGCATTAAAAGGAGCTTCTGAAATAATTATTTTTCGGGAAAATAAAGAAAGGGTGAAAATTTTAGCCTTAGCCTGCCTTTTCCGATGCGTGTTTCTGAAGGCCAACGAAATGTAACGGTCTTTTTAAATTTATACAAAAAAGGTCAATGCTTCTTTTACCACCTAAAAATTGGTATGGCATCAGCTTAAAAAAAGTAACTGGACACCAATTTTTACATGGTAAAAGAAGCATAGGAAACTTTACAAGTAAATTTTAAACAACCTTTCAAAGCCAACGGTTTTTTGATTTTAGTTTACGCTTCAATTAGGTAACATAGGTTGTTTTGATTTTTATACTTTTACGTTTCCATGAATGCACCTGTTGAATTTCCCGGCCCGGAATTAAAATCGGTTTTAAAGCTGAGAGGTTTTAAAGTGAGCCGCAATAAAGTTCCGAAAAGCAAACCAACGCCGTTTGGCCGCCGGCATTTCTATATGGTTTTGCTTAGTATAGGCAACAGCAAAATACATTACGACGACCGTATTATCCACCTTGACGGCATATACCTTTTCTTTGCTAATTCCCGTGTGCCATATGCAACCGAGATCTTATCAGAAAGCCATACGGGCTATTCCTGCGTTTTTACAGAAAGTTTTATCAAACCAATCGAGCGTTTAGAAAGCCTGCAGCAATCGCCTTTGTTTAATGTTGGCGGAACACCTGCTTTCAAACTCGACGGGCAGCAGCAATCCCGGCTTACCGGAGTTTTTGAAACGATGATTGCTAACGATGAGACAGACTATTTGTATAAAGACGACCTGATGCGTAACTATATCCAACTAATTATCCATGAAGCATTGCATATGCGGCCTGCCGAGCATTTTATCCAGTTTAATAATGCTTTGTTGAGAATAACAACCAGGTTTATGGAAATGCTCGAGCGGCAATTTCCGATTGAAAACCTGAATGCGCCTTTAAAACTTAAAACTGCACAGGATTATGCAAACCACCTTTCCATTCATATAAACTACCTGAACCGAGCTGTTAAAGAAATAACAGGAAAACCCACCACAACGCTCATTGCCGAACGTATCACCGCTGAAGCAATAACTTTACTGCGCTATACAGATTGGAGCGTTGCAGATATAGCTTACGCGCTGGGGTTTGAATATCCTAACTATTTCAGCAATTTCTTTAAAAAGGCAACCGGAAACATTCCTAAGTTTTACCGGGAGCGTGAGGTTTGAAATTTATACTTTTCGGTTTGAATAGTTTATATTTTTAAACTGAAACACGCTATACCTTTGTTTCGCTGAGGGATTAACTGATCAATTAATTTCTTGGCTGCAATCAAAAGTAAAAAAGAAGAAATTCAAAAATCACAAGAACTTGATTTATGGACAATTTAAAAAACATGCAGGTATTTGAACCTGCCTTCCATTACAATGATGATGGCAAGGAACACGGGCTGTTAAGCAAATTCGATCCGGGTACCCAAACCCTGCCGAAAGGTTTTCAGGTTGACCCCAGATTTCGGCCTTTGCCGGTTGATATCGTTTTTGAAAAGGACGTTGCCGTTACCCTGCGTGACGGTGTGAAAATTTATGTTGATGTGTTTCGGCCTGCAAACACCGGAAAAGTGCCTGTTATCATTGCCTGGAGCCCTTATGGCAAAAGCGGCGGGACTGCCCCCAGAACGACAGGGCTTTTCGATATGCTTGGTCTCGACAATGCCATGCTTTCCGGATTGGCAAAGTTCGAGGGGCCTGACCCCGCATACTGGTGTGCACAGGGATATGCGGTTTGCAACCCGGATGCAAGAGGTGTGGCCCATTCCGACGGCGATATCGCACTGTTTGGACGGCAGGAAGGGCAGGACTGCCATGACCTGATTGAATGGCTCGCTGTACAGGACTGGTGCAATAGCAAAGTGGGGATGACCGGCACTTCTTATCTTGCCATCTCGCAATGGTTTACAGCTGCCGAACAGCCTCCGCATTTGGCTGCGATAAACCCTTGGGAAGGCTTGAGTGATGTTTATCGTGATCTTTTAATGCGTGGCGGGATGCCGGACCTTCACTTTGCAAAACGACTGCAGGTTAATCACGTCGGCAAAGGCCAGCGAGAAGAAATTGTTGCCGAGGCATTGCGCTACCCACTGGCAAACAACGAACTCTGGGAAGACAAAACCGCACAGTTCGATAAGATCATGGTTCCGGCCTACGTTGTCGCCAGTTATTCCAACACCTTGCATACGGCAGGTACCTTCCGCGCTTGGCGCAGGATGGCTTCGAAAGAGAAGTGGCTGCGCATCCATAATACGCAGGAATGGCCTGACTATTACGAAGAAACCAATACTGAGGATCTGCGCCGCTTTTTTGACCATTATCTGAAGGGAGAGGACAATGGCTGGGCGGAAACACCTCGCGTACGTTACGCAATTCACGATTTTGAAGGAGGCGACCTCATCAATCAGCCCGCAGGCGAATTCCCGCCGGAAGACGTAACTTACATCAAGTACTACCTCAACGGTAGGTCTCGGACCCTGACAGGCGAAGCCCCTTCACAAGAGGTGGCAGTCATGTATAATGCTGACCCTGGGGCTGAACCGGGCTTGGCGTCATTCACGATACGCTTTGATAAGGAAACGGTTATGGTTGGTTATCCCAAGGCACATCTTTGGGTAGAAGCCAAGAGTGCTGATGATATGGACTTGTTCGTTCTCGTTCAAAAGCTGGACACCCACGGCAATCATCTGCAGCAGTTTATCGTGCCCAATCAGGGTGCTTTGATGCAGGACCTCACAGAGCGTGGCGGATCGGTTCTGCGATACAAGGGATCCAATGGCCGGCTTCGTGTATCTGCCCGACATTTGGACAAAGAACTTTCGACTGATGCCGTTCCAGCGCATAGCTTCGACCGGGTGGAGAAACTGCAGCCAGGCGAGATCGCGAAAATTGAGATCGACCTCTTCCCAATTGGGTTGGTTTTTTATCCTGGTGAACAGCTGCGGCTGGTAGTTAGCTCGAAAAATGAATTGGGGGCTATCATGCCCGGAACTCCCGGCTATGTTCCCGAGAACAAGGGGCAGCACATCATCCATACCGGTGGCCCGTACCCATCATATCTTCAGCTTCCTATTAAATCGGCCTAATTTTTTTACCACGCGGATGATCGCGTGGTGGCTAATGCCGATCAGAAACACCAATGTCTGCTTGCTCGCAGTTTTTGCGTGTAAGCGGACTTGACATAACTACCGATTACGAATTAGAGCGTTTAAATTTATACAAGAAAAAAGTCAATGCTTCTTTTACCGTATAAAAATTGATGCCTGCATCAACCTAAACCAATTAAAAACCAACTGCCCATCAATTTTTAGGTTTAAATCTTTGGGTATTTCATCAATGCTTTTTATTTTGACAATATTTTTATCTCTGTCTAACAATTCAATAATCATTGGTAAGTTTTTTTATTTAATTCATTTTTTGAGCATGTTTAAATTTATACCCTAAAGGTTTATAATGCTTCTTTTATGCCTATAAATTTTGTTTTTAAGTTTTGTTTTGGTACAAGAAGAAGCACAATGAACCACTGATTTTTATGTGCTAAAAGAAGCATGTAAAATAAACCGGATAAAATTTAAACAGGCTTTTAAAATGATGGCCGCTTCAACATCAAAATTATATTGCTAAAAGAAGCACCTGCAATTTAAATAGGCAGGTCAACCAGATTTGTTTTGCCATCAACAAAAAAGCAGCGCTGCACTTCTTCCAGTAGTTCGTCCAGGTCAAAAGGCTTATTCACAAAACCCTCTGCTTTACAACTATTTGCAATTTCTTCGATGTTGTTTGCCGTGGACAGAATAATGACGGGAACATGTTTGGTTTCGTGCATGTCCTTAAGTTCGGTGCACAGTAAATGACCTTCACGCTCGTTCAGCCATTCGTCCAGTAATATTAAATCAGGATTATAAGTATGAAGCCGGTTGACAGGCCAAGGTTCGGCAGCAATTACTTCGTAGCCTTTATCTTCCAAAACATAACTGATAATATCACGGATATCACGGTCGTTTTCAATAATCAAAACTTTCTTTTTCAAATTATTGCGAAGTTAAAGTTTGTCTGTTTTGAGTTCAAATATACTAAATCTGATTGTGAATGATTCATCAATAAAAGGTCAAATAGTTTTGATGGTATAAATTTTTCCAATTTAAAAGCGACAAGTTTTGATTTTAAAACAAGATTTTTCAAACTACAATAACTTCTCAAAAATTGCTTTGGCTGAAATAATAATTGCCATAACGATGCTCTTTTTACACTACTATTTTTTAAGATTTGTTTTGTAATTATCTTTATGTTAAGTAGGGCTTATAGGAAAATTTTAATTTGTTTTTTTCAATTCTATATTGAGTTTCAACATTTGTACTTAATTACAATTTTAAAAAATCAAAGTAAAAATATAATGAGTGTGGCGAGAATAAATTCATATAACTTATCGCCTGTTTATTGCCATTTTAGTCCCCATTTGTGCAGCTCATCAATTATTTTTAACAACTCAAGACCTTTATCCGATGTGAAGTAATGGATACGCTTTGGTACCTTTTCCTGCATAACTATTTTATGGATCAACCCATCATCAACCAATTCTGAAAGCCTTTTGCCCAATATCTGATCCGAAAGAGATGGAAATGCCTGCTTTAATGAACTGAATTGCTTGGTTCCGGCAGCAATGTTGTGCAACACCTGCATTTTCCACCTCGGACCGATATCACGTAATATATCATTCACCTCGCAGGCTAAGCTTAAGGCCGTAATATTGTAGGCATTCGAGGTTCCAGGTTTTAATGGACTTGACATAGGCTCAATTTCATTTGTTGCTCACTTTCGGGTGAGTTATTGTGTTTTAGTTTGTTTCAGGCGACTTTTGTACGAAATAAAACATTATGAAATCATATACCATTAACAAAAAGTCATTTTACATTCTACTGATCTTAGTGCTATCAGTTTTTAAACTCAGTGCACAACGTGCCGATAAGCAGCCTGTCTTTGTACTGGTTCATGGAGCATTTCATGGCGGCTGGTGCTGGCAAAGGGTGAGCAAAGAACTGCTTGCAAAAGGAGATCAGGTTTATACACCAACACTTAGTGGCCTTGCCGAACATAAAAATACATTGAACGACAAAATTGATCTAAATACCCATATTACGGATATTGTAAATTTTATTGTTGAACAAGACCTCCATAATGTTATACTGGTGGGCCACAGTTATGCTGGTGCCGTAATAGCAGGCGTAGCGGACAGGATACCAGAGAGGTTGT
This sequence comes from uncultured Mucilaginibacter sp., assembly GCF_937859865.1. Taxonomy (GTDB): domain Bacteria; phylum Bacteroidota; class Bacteroidia; order Sphingobacteriales; family Sphingobacteriaceae; genus Mucilaginibacter_A. The sequence goes on along the minus strand of NZ_CALMAT010000140.1, from coordinate 13,602 downwards.
CGCAGTTGGTTTTCCTTGACGCCATGCTGATGGAAAATGGACAAAGTGCTTTTGATGTAAGCCCGGACGATATCAAAACGTATTTCATTAAAGCAACGAGTGACTTTGACAAAGGTTTAAGTATTCCGTTTTTTACCAGCGATTTTTTTGGTGTAAAAAATGAGGCTGACATCAAGTGGGTCAATGATCGCCTGACCAACCAGCCATTCAAAACATTTTCGCAGCCTTTGGTTTTAAATCATCCTTACGGTAACCATCTGCCATTGACTTACATTGCCTGTACAGCACCGGAACTTCGTGCAATAAAACCCTTTGCGGACAAGACGAAAGCAAGTAAAGCCTGGAAGTACCTGGAACTTAAAACAGGTCACGACGCAATGATCACTATGCCTGTTGAATTATCCAATATGCTGCAGTCATTAGAATTGATAGATTAATTTAAAATAAACGTTTAAGTAGTCGAACAACCGATGGTATTTAATTAAATAGTTTCTTGTAGTGAGAAGTAACATTAATAATATGGCTGCAAATAACGGGTTCAACGTTTTGAACCAAATTAGTCCGGAAGGCTTGATCAAGGGGTTTGAGCGGCGAAAAATAATGGGTGCCGGAACGGAAATTGATGTTTTGGTAGGCGGATCCGGACCTCCGCTGCTTTTACTGCATGGTTACCCGCAAACGCGCCTATGCTGGAAAAATGTTGCCCTGGAATTGCTCGGCAACTATACTTTGGTTATTCCGGACCTCAGAGGCTATGGCCGCTCCGGAAAACCTGAACCAGGTAAAAACCATTACAATTATTCAAAACGCGTGATGGCTCAGGACCAGCTGCTAGTGATGCGTGAACTAGGGTTCAAGCAATTTTATGTTGCCGGCCACGACCGGGGCGGACGGGTGGCGTACCGCCTCGCCCTGGACCATCCGGAGGCGGTACTTAAACTAGCCGTGTTAGATATTCTACCAACCTTAAATGCCTGGGAAGCTATTGATGCAGCTAAAGCAATTAAAATGTGGCATTGGTTTTTTCTGGCCCAGGATAAAAAATTAGTTGAACGTTTGATCGGTAACGATCCTGAATTCTTTATCAGGTGGACATTATCATCACAGGCAGCTGATAATTTCGAATTTGATGATGAATGTTTGAATGATTATTTACAGTGTGCATCAGACCCTGCGGTTATTAATGGTATGTGCGAAGATTACCGTGCATCTTGGGCAATTGACAAAAACATCGACCAGGATGATTTTGGCAAGTTGAAGATCACATGCCCGTTATTGGTGCTTTGGGGTGAAAAAGGAAATCTCGCTGGTTCCGATCCAGTTTCAATCTGGAATAAATGGGCAGATCACATTCGAGGGAAAGAAGTACCCGGAGGGCATCTGGTACCGGAAGAAGCCATTGCCAAAACCATAACAGCCTTCTATGAATTTTTCTGAATTAGGTATTTATGGTTAAATAGTTATAAAACTGTAGAGAGGCTATCTCAAAAATGAGAGATTCCTGCAATTTGGCAATATACTAATATAAAAAGTTTAGCAAGTGATGCATGATCTGTATATGGTACTGTTTCCAAATGTATGATGACTATTAAAGCAGATAATAATCTTTCAAAATGTAAAACTAATTTAGCTGTAAAAGTGAAAATATCAGTTCTGATTTTATCTGCTTTTTTAACCAATTTTATGCCATCATACATTTAGAAACACAACTCTGTATATTATCAGAAAAGTAACGAATAATTATCCAGTGCTTTTTATCTCTACCTGTCTTATAATTAATATTATGTTAAGTAAGAAATTTTAGGATGCGTTCTCCTGTTTTCTTATCAACACAAAATTACGCATTGATACAGCTATTTGCTATACTTCTTTTACACGTGTACAGTGTTAGCTGGAATTTATAACGGTAAAAGAAGCACAACGGTTTTTAGATTTGAAATCGGCGAAGAAGCATTGGCAACAATTAAGTCACAACTAATTTTGAATATGGCTTGTTAACTTTAAACAACAGCGGAACCAGCAAAACAAGTAGAACTAAAGCAGCTATCAAAGTATAAAAACCGATGCGGTGAAAACTTTGATCGGTAACACCAAAATGAAAAAGCTTTTTCAGTTGCGTTCCTGATAAGATAGCGCCAATATAACCGGCTGTGCGGTACAGGCCAAAAGAAACGCCTTTCTTTGACATCGGTACTTCCCTGTTTAACAAAGCCTGATTGGCAATCATATTGATTCCATCGGCCACACCAATAACCATCGTTATCAGCACGAAAAATAGTAACGGGATGCTTGCATTCACCAAAAATAAACTCAAACATGCTACCAGCATTACAGCTACACCAAGCACATTTTGAAAAACTGGCTTTTCGATTTTGGAAACGCCGTATCCAACTAAAATTGCCATGCCTGTCATCGGCAACAAGGTTATTCCTGTTTTGGCTGGCATAACATGCCTTACGCCCTCCAGCCATTGTGGCAGGGCAAACAAGATCATGTACAAAATGTAATTGGTAGCCAACGTGCGTACATAAACCAAGAATAAAGCTGGCTGATAATACAAGAGTTTAATATCAATAAATGGTGATTCTTGCTTCCATTCCCACCAAATTACAAATATCAGCAGCAGCACGACAGCAGCTACCGGATACCACAAAAACACCGGCTGCAGCAATACATACAAAAGGGACAGCAAGAAAAGGCTGAAAATTAAAATCCCCGGTATGTCAAGCTTCTTGAACAAACTAACTTTTGTATTACTTTTAAAAGCAGGATAATCAGGTATGGCGCGGGACAAGTACAAGGCTACAATCACCCAGGGAATATTGATAAAAAAAATACCTTGCCAACCAAAAGCTTCTGTAAGCAAACCGCCAAGCGTAGGCCCCAGCACACCGCTTACCTGGCTGGTTATTGCTACAATGCCCAATACGTTACCGGGCACTGGCTTGTTTATTTCTGCATATTTTTTGTTAAGCAATGCAATTGCTGAAGGATAGGCAGCCGAAGTGCCGAGGCCGAGAATGATACGGGAAACGATAAGCCAGCCGAAACTGGGTGCAAACATGCCAATCAATGCAGCAATCAACACCAAAATGAAACCTGCCGTATTAATTTTTTTAGCACTATAAATATCGGCCAACCGCCCCATAAGCGGCTGGGCAATAGTGGAAGTAACATAAAGCGAAACGATTAATACTGCGCCCGAACCAACACTGATTTTAAATGAATTGCACAGCGTAATTAGTGCCGTTGCAAGCATGGTTGAGTTAAGCGGGTTCATCATGGTACCCAATACCAAGGGCAGCATAAAGCGATAAGGCGTTTTTGTTTCCTGTGATTTGGGTTCCATATTAAGCTTTTTTACTTAGCATATCAATAATCGTAGTGGTATTCCCTACTTCACCCAGTTTTGGAAATATCATCCCGATACTGTTTTCATGTGCCGAAATATTGGTATCCGTCATTGCATCTGTAGCAAAAGCGATGTGATAACCATGCTCATGAGCTGCCCGGGCAGTTCCTTCTACTCCTACACTCGTAGCAATACCTGCCAATACGATACCAGTTATACCTTGTTTTTGCAAATGCTGGTGCAGGTTGGTTTCAAAAAAAGCATTCCAACTGCTTTTCACCAGCATCAAATCTTTAAGAGCCGGTTGAATCTGCGGCACAATATCAAAAAAACCACTTTGCTCCATTGCAATCCGGGCTTGTTCAATCGCCTCCTCCCCTTTGGGCGCCATTGGCATTTCTACCCGGGTTTGTGTCCATTTAGCGCCAAGCGGGTTTACGCTCACGATTACTACCGGTAAATTTCTGGCCTGGAAGGCTTTAATCAGGTCAACAGCTTTTTCAATCACTGTTTCTGCAGAATGTACAACAGGCATCGAAACAATACCTTTTTGCAGATCAATTAGCACTAATGCTGTTTCGTCATCAATTTCAGTTATCATATATTTATTTTAAAAGGTTTTACAGTTCGGCAAATGTTATTTTTGTTGTTCAGCTATTTTTTCAATCAGTAAAACCGCTTTAGCCAACAGCTTTTTTTCATCTTCGTCCAACTGCTGTTTAATGGCGTTTATCAACCATTCGTCCCGTTCCTGGCGGGTTTGCTCCACCAATTGCCTACCGTTAGAAGTAAGCGTGATTGCTGTTTTTCGTTTATCATCTTCTGCTGGATTCTTTTGAATCAAATGGAGCTTTTGAAGTCGTACCAATACTTCCGACATAGATTGCGTTTTCACCTTCAACAGCACTGCCAGTTCGGATGGTGTATGCGTTTGCTGATTATACAAATGGGAAAGTGTAATAATTTCTGTGAGCGAAAGGTTGTTTGAAGATTGCATTTCCTTGCTCAGCTTTTTGTATATTTTCGAGATCACCATCCTTAGATCTGCGGCAATTTTACTGTTGTCCATATTTATGTTCAGGAAACCTTATCAGGTTACCTTCACAAATGTAAAGTATTTTAATGAATACTGACTACGAAAGGCGAATTTATTTTAGGATACTTCTTTTATCGGCTAAAAATCACCTCCCTGCTTATTTATATTTTGCTTTGGATTAAAGTTTAACCGTTTTAAATTTAGGGTGATAAAAGAAGCATTCCTTAATACTTTTATGCAAAAACAGAAACCTAACGCTATCAACTGGCAATGAGTTGTTTTGATACTGTTTTTATACCGGTAAAAACAGTATCGAGGTCCTTGGTTTTGCAGCATAAAAAAAGAGAGCAGGATTTACGTTCCTGCTCTCTTTTACATAAAATTATTAAAGTTCTATCTACTGGATTATGATAGAATAAAACTACGGATAACCAGCCGTTTATTTATTGCTGCTACCCAGCGCATCAATTTTCTTTTGCACGGCTGCCGCATTGGCTTCGTCTTTTTTGCCGATGTAAAGCGTTTTTAAATTGCTTAATGCTTCAACCGAAGTTGGGTTAACTTCGGTAGCTTTCAAAATGTATGGTTTTGCTTTGTCAAACAAAGCATTTGATTTTGCAATCGCTGCCGTGTATTCTTTTTGTTTGCTGGCCGGAAGTTTATTGGCCGAGTTGTAAATATCAATCGCTGGGCTCATGATTACATAACCCAAGTTTAAATTGGCTTCAAAATAGTTCGGGTCAATATCCAACGCTTTTTTGTAGTATTCGGCTGCCTTTTCATAATCTTTTGAAGAAGAATAAGTTAAACCGGCATAATAATACAAAGCTTTGTTCTTCGGGTCATTGGCAATGGCGCTTTCTATCTTTTGGGTCACTTCTTTTTTGTTTCCGGCCTGAATGTTCAGCTCAATTTCGCGTTTGGCCAGTTCTGAGTTTTTTGGAAACTTTTTAGTGGCTTCGTCCATAACTTTAACAGCCGATGCCGTATCCTTTTTATTCAGGTACAAAGTAACTAAATCATTATAAACACCTATTGATTTGGAATATTTAGTCGTAACCAACTTTTTATAATTGCTGATGGCTGCGTCATTGTTTTTGGCGTTTGCGGCCGCTAAACCAGTATACAAAATTGCATTGGTATCTTCCGGGAAATACTGGCGGTAATTGTCAAAAGCGGTGTAGGCCAAATCGTATTTTCCGCTTTGGTATTCTTTTACGCCGTTTTGCAACTGATAATTTGCCAGCGATAGCTTTGTATCGTCCAGCAATTTTTTGTTTTCGCCTTTCGTGTCCGCATCCTGCGCTTTTTTGTAGGCTTCCTGCGCAGCGGTAACCAAATTGTTCCGGTTGGCTTGTGTAGAATCATTGGCCAAAGAACTATAAATAGCTGCTTTTAAGGCATAAGTTTGGGGCATTTGTGCCGTTTTATCGTTTGCGGCAGCTTTGTCAATTGATTCTTTAGCGGTGTTTAAACTTGTGGCGGCTAATTTTCCAGTCCTTACAACCGTAAACTTGTCGTATTCGGTTTTAGCATTTGCCAGTTCTGATTTTTGGGCAAAAGCAGTTGCAGAAACTGCAAGCGCAAAGATGCCGGCTATTACAAACTTTGTTTTCATGGGGTAATTAATTAATTATCTGGTTTAGTTGTGTGTTGATTTTATTTGCTTGTGTGCTGTCTCCAATTTTATCGTAAAGTAATTTTAGGGTTTGCAAAAACTCCGGGTCGTTTGGGTTCATCTGGTCGGCTTTTTCCAAATTAACGCGTGCTAAATTAAAGTTTTCGGCAGATTTTTCCGGGTCGGCAAGTCCTTTTTTCATATACAAAACCCCCAAGTTAAAAACCGGGTCGTACGCGGTGTGGTTCAACTGCGCCGCTTTCTTGTAAAAAACTTCGGCTTTATTTGTTTGGTTTAAATGATCATAACACACGCCGGCCAAAAAATTGATGTCGTAATCGTCAGGGCTGGCCTTTATCAAACCGTCAATTAAACCTCTTAACGCCGCATAATCTTTTTTGTTGTTGTAGATGTTGGCCTCTTCATACAGCAGTTTTTTGTTTTCCGGGTAAAGCTGGCGGCCGTTTTTTAAGGCTTTCAACGCTTTGGCCGCATCGCCCAATATTTTATAAACTTTTTGTGCTGTCAAAATAACCTCCGCCCCTGCCTTGCCGCTTTCCAGCAACTGGTCGTAATAAGCCGCCGATTTGTTCAGCTCGCCCATCTTGTTTGCAGCATAAGCCATATAAATACCCAAATGATCCGTGTTTGGCGCCAAAGCCTGTGCTTTTTGAAAATAATTAACGGCGCTACGGAAATCATTGTGCTGCAAATCATTAAAGCCTCTCCGGATATATTCATTGGCCAGGTTTCTTTTGATGTAACTAACCTCGCTGGAATAATTGTATATTTTTTTACGGGTAAAAAGAGTATCGGCATAAACCGCGGTCGTGGCCAAAAAATTGTCTGGCATGTGCAACGTGTTTGCCGAATCCGCATAAGCAATGGTGGAGTAAACTACCGCGCGATAAACACTTTTGTACAAGTTTGCCGAATCTTTCTTGGTCTGTATCGTTTTGTCTATGGCTTTTTTTGCTTCGCCCAAGTATTTTAAATCGTGTTTTTGATTGAAAAAAGCCAGGTTGTTAAACACATCCTTCAGCACTTCCGTTTGCGCAAAGCCGAAGGATGTGCTAAACAAAAAAAACACCGATAAAAGAAGTATGCGCGCCATCTTCAGATTTTATTTTTCAGGTTGATCGTCGTCCTCGTCCAAATCTTCCTCATCCGGTTCAGGCTCAGCTACTTCGTCATCATTTTCTTCGCCGTCGTTAAATTCGTCTTCTTCTTCTTCTTCGTCATCAATAGGATGTGTGCTTTCCGTCATCATTGGGTTTTCTGCTTCTAATAAATGTTCTACCGCTTCTTCAATTTCGGCTGCAACCTCTTCGTCCCGCTCAATGCTGGCCACGGATGCAATTGCGTCGCCTTCTTTCAGGGATATCAGCCTTACGCCTTGTGTTGCACGCCCCATCGAACGCAAACCACTCACCGCAATGCGGATAATGATGCCCGAACGGTTAATGATCATCAAATCATCTTTGTCTGTAACGTCTTTTATCGCTACCAATAAGCCAGTTTTTTCGGTGATGTTTAAAGTCCGCACGCCTTTTCCGCCACGGTTGGTTACACGGTAATCTTCAATATCGGTACGTTTGCCATAACCTTTTTCCGATACTACCAAAACCGTAGTTTCCGGGTCGTTTACAGAAATCATGCCCACCACTTCGTCATTTTCGGTATCCAAATAAATCCCGCGTACGCCTGTCGCTGTCCTGCCCATCGGCCTCACCGTTTTTTCGTTAAAACGGATGGCACGGCCGGAGCGCAAAGCCATTAAAATCTCACTGCTGCCATTAGTCAGTTTGGCTTCAAGCAACTGGTCGCCATCATTGATGTTGATGGCGTTGATACCATTGGCACGAACGCGCGAATAAGCTTCCAGCGAAGTTTTTTTAATGATGCCTTTTTTGGTGCACATGATGATAAAGTTGTTCTCCAGATACTCCCGGTCTTTCAGGTTGATGATCTTGATATACGCTTTAATCTTTTCTTCCTTCGGGATGTTGATGATATTTTGGATGGCGCGGCCTTTGGAAATACGTGTCCCTTCCGGAATTTCAAAAACACGAAGCCAGAAACAGCGGCCAGCTTCCGTAAAAAACAACATGTAATTATGGTTGGAAGCAATCAGTAAATGTTCAATAAAATCTGCATCCCTGCTATTACTGCCAATAGAACCTTTGCCGCCCCTGCCCTGCGTTCGGTATTCTGTCAAAGGTGTACGTTTGATATATCCTTCACGGGAAATCGTGATTACCACATCTTCATTTTCGATAAAATCTTCCGTCATCATTTCGGCGGAAGAGTGCATGATTTCCGTTTTACGTTTATCGCCGTACCGTTCTTTAACTTCAAGCAGCTCGGTTTTGATAATTTCCATCCGCAAACTTTCATCCGCCAAAATAGATTTCAAATAATCAATCTGCTTCATCAGTTCGGCGTACTCGGCCTTGATCTTGTCGCGCTCCAGTCCAGTCAAACGGCGCAAAGTCATATCCAAAATCGCCCGCGCCTGGATATCGCTCAAATCAAATGAAGTTATCAAACCTTCGCGGGCTTCATCTGGTGTCCCCGAATTTCGGATCAAACGGATTACTTCATCCAAATGATCCAATGCAATAAGCAAACCTTCCAGAATGTGGGCGCGTTTTTGAGCGTCTGCCAATTCAAAACGCGTACGTCGTACTACCACTTCATGACGATGCTCCACAAAATGGTGGATCAAATCTTTCAGGTTCAACTGCATCGGCCGGCCTTTTACCAACGCAATGTTGTTTACGCTAAAAGAAGTTTGCAGCGAAGTGTATTTGTACAAATTGTTAAGAACGATGGCCGCGTTTGCATCTTTTTTAATTTCGTAAACGATGCGGATACCTTCACGGTTAGATTCATCGCGGATATCAGAAATACCTTCAATTTTTTTATCGTTGATCAGATCGGCCGTAGCCTTGATCATGATAGACTTGTTGACTTGGTACGGGATTTCGCTGACGATAATGCGTTCGCGGTCATGCCCGTAAGTTTCAATTTCGGCCCTTGCCCTTAAAACCACGCGGCCACGCCCTGTTTCCAACGCTTCGCGGATGCCTTCTACCCCGTAAATAATTCCGCCAGTCGGGAAATCAGGTGCTTTAACATGCTGCATCAACTCGCTGATCTCGATATCCCGGTTATCAATGTAAGCCATCGTAGCATCAATCACTTCGCTTAAATTGTGCGGTGCCATGTTGGTGGCCATACCTACCGCAATTCCGGATGCACCATTAACCAGCAAATTCGGAATGCGCGCCGGCAAAACGGTTGGCTCTTCGATGGAATCATCAAAGTTCAACTGATAATCAATTGTGTCTTTGTTGATATCGGCCAGCATTTCTTCGGCAATACGGCGCAAACGCGCTTCAGTGTAACGCATTGCTGCCGGACTATCGCCATCAATTGACCCGTAATTCCCTTGTCCGTCAACCAGTGGGTAACGCAAACTCCAGTCCTGCGCCATCCGAACCATCGTATCATAAACGGATGAATCGCCGTGCGGATGGTATTTTCCCATCACTTCGCCCACGATACGGGCAGATTTTTTAAAAGGTTTGGTGGCATTTAAACCCAGGTCCAACATGCCAAAAAGTACGCGGCGGTGTACCGGCTTTAAACCATCGCGCACATCGGGCAATGCGCGGGAAACGATTACCGACATTGAATAATCAATGTAGGCAGATCGCATTTCATCTTCAATATTTATCGGAATAATCCTGTCTTCCGGTTGTTGTGGGTCATTCCCTGTTTCTTCGGCCATTTTTACTTTCTAAATTCTTAAAAAATGATAACAAACAAGTTGTCGGTTACCTCGTTTTCACACGCGAAAATAAGAATTTAAACGATAAAAAGAGCGGGAAAAACAGAGAATCATGCAGGAAGATTGCAGATTAATGCTTCTTTTATCACCCAAAAAATGGTGGTAAAAGAAGCATTTTAGCAGAAATTTTTCAAGGAAAAAACCTTGGGCTTTTTTAAATTTTGTTGAATTGTTTCCCATGCTTCTTTTATCACATAAAAATCATTGCCTTTTTTACGGATTCTGTGCCGGATATTATTCAATATGGAATTTATGGGTATAAAAGAAGCATTGACGTTTTTTCTTGTATTAACCAGAACGTGATTTTTGTGTTTATGAGAAAATTTTTAAATGTCGGCTTAGTGTAATAAACCAAAAGCACATTAATTTAAAACACATGTTTCAGAATTAATTGTATCTTTGAGGAGAACAAAATAAGCAATGGCAAGAAATGTTGAGTTTAACGAAGAAGAAGCTATCCGGAAAGCTATGGAGGTTTTTTGGAAAAAAGGCTATAACGGCACTTCCCTTCGTGATTTAACCGATGCTATGAAAATCAACAGCAGCAGCCTTTATAACACCATTGGCAATAAGCACGAACTGTTTGTAAAGTGTATTAAAAATTACACCGAAACGCGGATGGCCGAGCTTAAAAAAGCTGCCGGAGATACCCAATCACCGCTTCAGGCAATCATTTATCTTATTAATCATGCCGTATCCAGTATTGTAGATGGGAATAGCTGTATGGCCATTAAAACAGCTTTTGAAATGGCTGCCGATGACAAAAACATACAAGCCATATTAAAGGCCGACAATAATTTTACGCATGAATTTTTACGATCGCTGATAACAAAAGCCCGGGAACTGGGTGAGTTGGACGCAGACGAAGACCCGGAAACGCTTACAGATTATTTAAGCAGTATTTATACGGGCTGGTACGAATCCTATATCATCCATCAGGACCCAATCAGGATCAGGAAGATGGCTCAATACCTAATCAACCAACTTTCACGATAATTTTTTTTTGCCCAAATTCTAAAACAATCATTTTAAAATTAATAAAAACAACGCATCTTTTTTGAAACAATCAATTCATAATTACAAACAACAAAATGGAAAACAACCAAATCAACAACACAGAACTTGAAGGCAAAGTAGCCCTCGTAACAGGCGGAACCAAAGGTATTGGAAAAGCAATTGCCGACAGATTAGCGCAAGCGGGCGCAAAAGTTATCGTAACGGCCAGAAATAATCCCAACGAAGGAAACCTTAAACATGCTTTTGTTCCGGCAGACTTATCCAATGCCGCGGATGTGGAGAGAGCGGTAAAGGAAATCAATGAAAAATTTGGTAAAGTTGATATACTTGTTAATAACGCAGGCGGAATGACTAACCCTGGCGGCGGACATAGTGCTTTGACAGATCAGAATTGGGAGGATACGTTGCAATTAAATTTATTAGCTGCCGTACGTTTAGACAGGGCATTATTACCACAAATGCTTGAACAACAAGCAGGTGTCATTATTCACATTTCTTCAACAAGCGCCCTTTTTCCAGTTTGGGAGTCTAACATGCCCTATTCAGCTGCAAAAGCAGCACTCAACTCTTACAGTAAATCGTTAGCTGCTGAAGTTGCCGGAAAAGGGGTTCGTGTGTTAACCGTATCACCCGGACCGGTGAATACTGAGGGAATGCAGGCATTTTTGCAAGACCTGGCAAAGCAATATGGCACAACCACTGCGGGTGTAATTGAATTGATGACAGCAAGGATCGGCGTTACCCCGATGGGAAGAATGGCGGAACCTGAAGAGGTTGCAGATTTAGTCCAATTCCTGGTTTCTCCCAAAGCAGCTTACTTAACCGGGGCAAACTATATCATAGATGGCGGAAATTTGCCGGTAGTATAAACCCATTACAGCACTTAAACTACAATGCTTCTTTTATCCACCATTTTTTATGTGGTAAAAGAAGCATTGGTTTTTAACCCGCCCAATCAATTCCTTTCCGTAGCAAACCCATCGTTTTCTCCTCTTCACTTCCTGGTTGTGGCTGAAAATTGTAAGCCCAATTGGCTTGCGGCGGCAAACTCATCAGGATAGATTCTATCCGGCCGTTGGTTTCCAGACCGAATTTTGTGCCGGCATCATAAACTAAATTAAATTCGGCGTAACGGCCACGGCGCAGGTATTGCCAGTTTTTTTCGTTTTCGGTAAAAGGCTTATCACGGTTTCGGTTTACCAATTCGGTATAAACCGGAATAAAAGTACGGCCTACGCTTTTAGAAAATTCAAAAATATCGGTCCAGCTTAATTCATCGTTGGCAGCCAATCGGTCAAAGAAAATCCCACCGATGCCGCGTGTTTCTTTTCGGTGCTTGATGCAAAAATATTCATCGGCCCAGGTTTTAAACCGTGGGTAAAATTCGTGGTGATAGGTATCGCAGCAGTTTTTTAACTGGCGATGGAAAAAACGTGCATCTTCTTCAATTACATAATGCGGCGTTAAATCAATACCGCCGCCAAACCAGCGCAAAGGTTTATCGCTTAAAACAGAAGAAGGCATTTCGAAGTAACGAATATTCATATGGATAATGGGCACCCAGGGATGTTTTGGGTGGATGACAATGGAAATGCCTGTCGCAAAAAAGTCGTCCTGATCTACAATCAATGACTTTTTGAGCGTATGCGGCAACTGGCCATAAACGGCAGAAAAGTTAACGCCACCTTTTTCAATCACATTTCCGTTTTGGATCACTCTGGACCGTCCGCCGCCACCGCCATCGCGCTGCCAGTTTTCCTGTTCAAAATGCGCCCCGCCGTCCAATTGCTCCAACGCGGCACAAATTTCGTCCTGAATCAGGCGATATTCCTCCGCAATCTGTTCTTTCGTAATCATCGCCACCTCGTTTAAAATCATGTTTCAAAAATTATCGTTTTTTATACGTTAAAAGCAGCATTCGGGTTTGTTGCTGATGGCTCTTCTTCCAAATAATCCAAGTCTTTTCCAAAGCTTTCTTTTAGTTGGTTGATTGAGAAAAATGCAATCGCCACCAAAACCGCCATCATAATCCGCGCGCTGCTGATAATGCCATATTTGACTACCAATTTCTCAAAAAGATAAGTGATCGGAATTAAAGATCCGCGGACAAAATTCGGAACGGTTGTGGTAACCGTTGCCCGGATATTGGTGCCAAACTGCTCAGAAGCAATGGTTACAAAAGTTGCCCAGTAGCCGCAAGAAAACCCCATAAACAAACACAACCACGTAAATTGTTGTGGCGTAACATGAACTGAATTCAGGTAAACAAAAGTACTCACGAGCGATAAAATATGAAACAGCATCATTGTGATTTTACGCGAACGTGTTGCCTGTGCCATTAATCCAGCCATTAAATCTCCAGCCGAAATCCCAAAATAGGTATACAAAATCCCGGTTCCGGCACTTAAAACGGTTGTTGCCTGCAATGCTTTTCCAATTTCGGGTGCTTGGGTTACCAAAATCCCAACCACAAACCAAAGCGGCGCACCGATCAAAATACAATACAAATATTTGAAAAACCTTTTTCTATCCGTAAACAACATCAAAAAGTTGCCGCGGCTTACATTCGTATGTTTTGCTTCTTTAAACAGGCCGCTTTCAAAAGTCCCAGCACGTAAAAGCAGCAGTAAAAATCCTAATCCTCCGCCTACAAAATAGGCTGTTTGCCAGCTAAAATATACGGCTACTTTTGCAGCAACTGCGGCGCCCATCAACCCCACAGC
>NZ_CALMAT010000139.1 GCF_937859865.1 uncultured Mucilaginibacter sp. | reverse complement strand
CTTTTATATATCGCCGTTATCCAATTTTTCCGACAAAAAAACAAACGCGAATGGTTTTGCATCAGCGGCGCGCTGCTTACTTTTCTGGTTTTCTCAGCCTCCAAATTCCAGTTGCCGCATTATATTACCATTGTTTTTCCGTTTTTCGCGATCTTAACGGCGCACTATTTAATCAACATAAAAACCACTCAAAGCTGGCGCGCCATCCGAATTACACAAACCGTAGTTTTGGTTTTGCTGGTTTTGATCATCCTCATCCTGCAATATTTTTATCGGGCAGAAAATATCACGTTTTTCACCGTTTTACCTTTAATTCTTTCCGTAGCGCTGTTCATTTTTATATCGGTAAAAGAAGTATTCGACCCAAAATATAAACTGCTTTTTCAATCGGTGTTGGTGTCGGTTTTTATCAATCTTTTTCTCAACCTTAACTTTTATCCTTCGCTTTTAAAATATCAATCCGGCAGTGAAGCTGCATTTTATATTGATAAAAACAGTATGCCGAAATTTCCCGTAGCGCAGTTGCAGGAAGAAGAATATTCGCACGCTTTGGAATTTTATTTGCACCAGCCGCTTTTTTTGGTGAACGAAGACGGCAAAGGAAATGTGCCGAAAAAGCCATATTTGTTGTGCGCTTCTGCAAATGCTATCAAAACATTAACGGCAAAAGGCTGGAAAATTAAACCAATAAAAAGCTTTGACGATTATTTGGTAACGCGTTTAAAAGGAAAGTTTTTGAATAGGAAAACGCGGAAAAATGAGTTGGAGCAAAAAGATTTGGTTTTGGTGGAGCAAGACATGGTGAAGCCGTAATTAAACACCAATTTTAGGCCGGTAAAAGAAGTATATTTTATTTCCTAACAAGAAACCCGGATCAAACCAAACAAGATGAAATCGAAATTTAAAATTGTATTTTTTTGCCTGGTTTCTTTTGCTTTTATCAGTTGCGATTAGGTAACCAAAAGATTGGCTAAAACACATTTATCCGACCAACAACCAGCTTCCTATTTTCATGATACCTTTCGTTTAGAATATGCAGAAAACACGGGCGCAGCATTAAGCCTGGGCGCAGGTTTGCCACAGCCTTATAATTTTTTGTTGCTGAGTTTTGCGCCATTGCTGCTTTTACTGGCTTTGTTTTTTTACACGATAAGCCACATCAAAGAATTTAACCTCATACGGGTTTTAGCCTTTGCATTAGTTTTTGCCGGCGGAATTGGGAATATTATTGACCGTATTTTTCACGATCGGCATGTAACTGATTTTATGAACCTGGGCATTCAAAACCTCCGGACCGGAATTTTTAATGTGGCTGATATTTGTGTTACGGCTGGTGTTATTGGTGTTTTTGTTTCGTATAAAATGCAAAAAGTCTTGCCTAATCACCCATAGTTTTCTGCAACTCCTACCACTTCTCCGATAATAATTAAAGCCGGATACGTCAATTTATGCACTTCCGCCATTTCCACCAAATCTTTTACCAAACCTTTTACAGCTTTTTGATAAGGCAAAGAAGCATGTTGGATGATGGCTGCCGGAACAGTTCCTTTTCCTGCTTCTACATAAGTTGCCGCAATTTCTTGTAGCTTTTTCATGCCCATGTAAACTACAACCGTTGCGTTGCTTTGCATGGCCAAACGCAGATCATCAGAAAGCGAGCCGTCTTTTTTTGTTCCCGTAATCGCCCAAACACTTTCGCTTAGATTGCGGTGCGTAAGCGGAATATCTTCAAAACCGGAAGCCTGCATACTGGTAATTCCGGGGATAAAATAAGTTTTGATGCCGTTGCTCCTGGCAAATAAAATCTCTTCAAAACCACGCCCGAAAATAAAAGGGTCGCCGCCTTTTAAACGGATCACTTGTCCTTTTAAAAAAGCATAATGCTTAATCAGTTCTAGGATTTTTTCCTGCGGTGTGTACTCGCCGTAAGGCTGCTTGCCAACATAAACCATTTCGCAGTTTTCGGGGGCCAAATCGAGCAATTGCTTGTTGGCCAAATTATCGTACAAAATAACTTTGGCCTGCTGCAACAGCTTGTACGCTTTCACGGTGATCAATTCAGGATCGCCGGGACCAGCGCCAACTACATACAGTTCCGGTTGTTTTGTTTCTTCGGCCATGCTTCTTTTACCGGCATATTTTATGCGAACATCAATTTATTTACTTTGCATCGCCATATAATCCAGCGTTAAATTGCACATCGTTTTTACGCCCAGGGTAAAACCGCTTTCATCAATATAAAAATCAGGCGTGTGGTGCGAAGGCGCTTTCAACGGGTCGCCGCCTTTTGGCATTCCGCCCAGAAAGAAAAACAGGCCTGGTACTTTTTCTTCATAAAAAGAAAAATCTTCGGCACCGGTAACAGCAGGGCGCAACAATACATTTGCAGGGCCAGCAGTTGCCTGCATGGTTGGCAGCATTTTTTCAGTCAGTTCGGGGTTATTATAAGTAACCGGATAATGAATTGTGTATGGGATTTGCACTTCTGCCGTTGCACCTGCCGCCGCTGCCGTATTTTGAACAATGGTTTTGATCCGTTCGATAAACATTTTTTCATCTGCCGCGCTTAAATTGCGGATCGTTCCCATCATTTCTACTTGTTCTGGAATGATGTTCGACCGGTTCCCGCCATTGATTGCACCAACCGTAACTACGCCGCCGTTTTCGCTTACATTCAAATTCCGGCTGACGATGGTTTGCAATGCCGTAATAATTTGTGCCGAAGTAACAACAGGATCAACAGACGACCATGGATAAGCGCCATGTGCAGAACGTCCTTTTACCGTAATTTTAAAATCGTTTACCGCTGCCATTGCGCCGCCGGGCCGGTAAGCAATTTTTCCAACTTCCGTTTGCGAGTTGATGTGCAGGCCAAAAATAACATCCACTTTTGGGTTTTCCAGCACGCCCTCTTTTACCATCAAAGCGGCACCGCCTTCTTCGCCAACGGGCGCGCCTTCTTCGGCCGGCTGAAAAATAAACTTGACTGTTCCGTGCAGCTCATCTTTCATAGAAGATAGAACTTTGGCCACGCCCATCAAAATAGCTACATGCGAATCGTGCCCGCAAGCTGCCATCACGCCAACTTCCTGTCCGTTGTACATCGTTTTTACTTTGGATGCAAAGGGCAAATTCACCCTTTCCGTAACTGGCAAGCCGTCCATATCGGCGCGCAAAGCAACAACCGGCCCTGGTTTTCCGCCTTTTAAAATACCAACCACGCCGGTTTTGGCCACGCCGGTTTTTACTTCGATGCCCAAAGATTTTAAATAACCGGCCACAATGCCCGAAGTGCGCACTTCACGGTTGCCCAGTTCCGGATGCTCGTGGAAATCGCGCCGCCAGGCAATTACTTGTTTTTCAAGCGCATCTGCTTTTTTGGCCACATCGTTTTTGTAGGAAGTTTGGGCAAAAGCCGGAAAAGTAAAAAGTATGAAAGGCAAAAAGTAAAGTTTTTTCATGCTGCTGTTTGTTGGGAAGAAAGGTAGTTAATTACGAGGATTATCGGCAAAATAAATTTATTTAAGTGCTACTTTTAGCTTTTATAAAATCCAAATCTGTCAAAACACATTTTTTACCTAAAAAAACATGGATAAAAGAAGCATCGTTCTGGTTTATACTTTTCTGCTTGCACTTACATTTCCGGCTGTTTCTGCTTGTTCCGCCCAAGGTAAAGCAGCAATTAATCCGGACACAGTCCAACAATCAAACCTCATTGCAGATGGGGCCAAACTGCAATTAATTTCCAAACAATTTAAGTTTACCGAAGGGCCGGCGGCAGATAAAAAAGGCAATGTGTTTTTTACCGATCAGCCGAACGACAAGATCTGGGAATACGATACCAACGGAAAACTTTCGGTTTTTATGGACAAGACCGGCCGTTCCAACGGTTTGTATTTCGACAAAAAAGGAAACTTGATTGCTTGTGCCGATGAGCAAAACCAGCTTTGGTTGATCTCGCCGCAAAAAAAAATAACGGTTTTGGTGAACGATTTTGAAGGAAAAAAACTAAACGGCCCAAATGACCTTTGGATTGACAACAAAGGCGGGATTTACCTCACCGACCCGTATTATCAGCGCGATTACTGGACGCGGAAAAAGCCGGATTTGGACGGCGAAAAGGTTTATTATCTGCCGAAAGGGAAACATCAACTGGTTATGGTTGCCGATGATTTACAGCAGCCAAACGGCATTATCGGTAAACCGGATGGGAAGTTTTTGTATGTTGCCGATATTAAAGCCAACAAAACTTACCGGTACGAAATTAAAGCTGACGGAAGTTTAACCAACCGACAGCTTTTTGCAGAAAAAGGTTCGGACGGGATGACGATTGACAACCGTGGCAATATTTATCTGTGCGGGAATGGCGTTTTTGTTTTTAATCCCGAAGGAAAGCAGCTATTACACATTGATATTCCGGCTGCTTGGACGGGCAATATTTGTTTCGGCGGCAAAAATAAAGACGAGCTTTTTATAACTGCTTCCGAAGGGATTTATGTGCTGAAAATGAAAGTGAAAGGTTTTGATTAAGGAAAAATCCATACTGTTTTTATGCCGGTAAAAATAGTATCAGGCAAATAATTTTTGCAGATTAATTTGTAAACCGGGCAAAGTATTTAGGTTGATCGTGCCGTTTTGACGCTCTTTTTGTTGGAGTTCAAATTTATTTTTGGTTAAAACATAACCTTCTACACTGTAAAGCCTCGAGTCGATAATCAGGTATTCGTTAACGCCGTAACATTCGTACAAATCTTTTTTATGCTTTAAATCATAATAAGCAGTGGCAGGGGAAAGGATTTCGATAACCATATCTGGTGCGCCAATGATTCGATTGTAATGTAATTCAATTTTTCTTTCGTTAGAAATGTAAATCAAATCGGGCTGAAAAGTATTTTTATCATCCAAAACAACATCAACAGGATAAAATAAGCAAAGGCCGCCTAAACCGTTTTTCTCCAAATGTTGAGAGATCAACATAAAAAGTTTTCCATTAACCAATTGGTGATTAAGCGACAAAGATGGCGGCATCACTTGTTCTCCATCAACCAATTGAAACTGCGGGCCTACTTCCAGCAACTCGTAATCTAATTCGGGGTTTTTCTTTTTCTCTGCAACTGCCATAACCAAATTTATAGATTTTTGGGCGATAAAAGAAGCATTAGAAATTAGCCTTGTACCGCGAACAAATCAATCGTAAATATCAGCACAGTATTTGGTGGTATAGGGTCTCTTCCGGCAGGACCATAAGCTAATGCGGAAGGAATTATCAGCAAAATACGTCCTCCTGTTTTGACAAAAGGTATTCCAATCTGCCATCCCTGAATTAAACCGGCACCTAGCACAGAAGTAAAGTTTGAAGCAGTTTGAAATGAAGTTCCATCTAAATACTTTCCTGTATAAGCAACAGTTATGGTTGATTTTGTAGTTGGGTTAACGCCAGTTCCTGCAGTTATAACCTGATAATACAAACCCGAAGCATCTTTGGTAGCGGTAATACTTGGGTTAGCTTTTAAATAAGCCTGAATTTTATCATCGTCAATCTTAGCTTGTACCGCCGGATCAACCGCTGGCATTATAGTTGAATTGTTTTTTTTACAGGCAGAAAAAACAAGGGTAAAAAAAGCAAAGAACAATAGATATTTTTTCATGTAAAATTTTAGGTTGCTAACGGCTAAATGGTTGTTTTTATTTTCAGTTCGTTTAGTTGTTTTTGGTCGATGGTGGAAGGCGAATCAATCATCACATCCCTTCCCGAATTATTTTTTGGGAAAGCGATCACATCGCGGATAGAATCCAGGCCGGCAAAAATGGAACACAAACGGTCGAACCCGAAAGCAATGCCACCGTGCGGCGGCGCGCCAAATTCAAAAGCGTCCATCAAAAAGCCAAACTGTTTTTGCGCTTCTTCCTTCGAAAAACCCAAATGCTTAAACATTAAAGCTTGTAGGTTTTTATCGTGGATACGAATGGAGCCGCCGCCGACTTCAGTTCCGTTAATCACCAAATCATAAGCGTTTGCGCGTACTTCTCCCGGATCGGTTTCCAGCAGCGCAATATCTTCCGGTTTTGGTGAAGTGAACGGATGGTGCATGGCATGGTAACGTTCGGTTTCTTCGTCCCACTCCAGCAATGGAAAATCCAAGACCCAAAGCGGCGAAAACGTATTTTTATCGCGTAAGCCCAAACGGCTGCCCATTTCTAAACGCAACTCGTTTAATTGCTTGCGCACTTTCTCTTTTTTGCCTGCTAAAAGAAGCATCAGATCGCCTGGTTCTGCATTAAAAGTTGCAGCCCAATTTTTCAGATCTTCTTCGTTGTAAAATTTATCTACCGAAGATTTTAACGTCCCGTCAGCATTATAACGTAGGTAAATTAAACCGGTAGCACCAATTTGTGGACGTTTAATATAATCTGTCAGCTCATCCAACTGCTTGCGTGTGTAAGCCGCACAATTTTTTGCGTTGATGCCGACAACCAATTCAGCTTGCTCAAAAACCGGGAAGTTTTTGCCTTTTACCAAATCTGTCAGTTCTACAAATTGCATCCCAAAACGCGTATCCGGTTTATCAGAACCGTACAAACGCATCGCATCAGCATAAGTCATACGTGGCACTTCAACCAAATCAATCCCTTTTACATTTTTGAATAGCGTACGGATCAATCCTTCAAAAACATTTAGAATATCTTCCTGGGTGATGAAAGCCATTTCGCAATCAATCTGTGTAAATTCCGGCTGACGGTCGGCACGCAGATCTTCATCGCGGAAACACTTCACGATTTGGAAATAACGGTCGAACCCAGAAACCATCAGCAATTGCTTAAACGTTTGCGGTGATTGTGGTAAAGCGTAAAACTCACCTTGATTCATGCGGCTTGGCACCACAAAATCACGTGCGCCTTCGGGTGTGGATTTAATCAGGACGGGCGTTTCAACTTCAATAAAGTTTAATCCGTCTAAATATTTACGCACTTCCTGCGCCATTTTGTGGCGAAGAATTAAGTTGTTGCGGATTGGGTTTCTGCGGAGATCGAGGTAACGGTATTTTGCACGCAACTCTTCGCCACCGTCAGTTTCATCCTCAATTAAAAAAGGCGGGATTTTGGATTGATTTAAAACTTCCAGCTCCGTAACGGCAATTTCAATTTCGCCGGTTGGTATTTTCAAGTTTTTGTTAGAGCGTTCGATAACCTTTCCGGAAACTTGGATTACAAACTCGCGGCCTAAAGTTCGGGCCAGTTCGCGTACGGCTGTAGCTGTTTCTTCATTAAAAACCAATTGCGTCAAACCATAACGGTCGCGGATGTCAATAAAAGTGGTTCCGCCTAAATCGCGCGATTTTTGCACCCACCCGCATAGGGTTACTTCTTTTCCTAAATCGTTCAGTGTCAATTCGCCGCAAGTATTTGTTCTGAGCATGTTATGCTTTTTGTTGAGTTTGCAAAAGTAGGGTTTTTGGTGGAAGGCGGAAAGGTGAAGGGTAGAAAGGTTGGGGTGGCGGTGATTTTTTGATGGTAAAAGAAGTATGGCTATTTTTGATAATAGAATTAAGCATTCGAAGTTCAAAGCGGCTTTTTTTATTGTTTTAACGTTATTTGGCGCACCGAGGAGCGAAGACGGAAACCCGTTCAGGCTACTTTGCTGCTTTTCTCCCGGTTAAAGTGGGCATAGGCACTAATGGGTAACACCAGCCCCAATGCCATCATGACCACGGTAAGCAGTGCAGTTGTGCTATCTGAAATAACCACACCGATAAGTGCGGTCGATGTATTTTGAGCCTTGTGCAAAATTTCGACCAGGCCACCACTCATCCTAAACAAAAAGACACCCGGCACCATTGACACAACCGATGCGAACCCGACCCCGGCAAACGGCAAATGCCGCCGCCGGGCAATAGGTACAAGCACTATGCCGACCATTAGACAAGCCAGCCCTGCGCCCGTGAAGTTGCTTAGGCCAAAGCCATATATTGCCTCCCAACGGATAGCATGTGCAAGCATCCCTGTCAGCACCGGGTACCAAATCAGCCGAAGCGGCATGGAGAAGAAAACCCCATAGCTCCCGGCGGCTATACCGGCACATATCACATCGATCCAAAACGGTACTTCTTGGTTTGGCACTAATGCAGGCAGCGTTGTTCCTCCAAAGGTTAGGCCGATTATCACACCGGTGCACATGACCAAAACGGTGAACAAGCCGTATGCTACACGCGCAAAACCAAGCGGAAACCGTAATGCAGCGATATCGATCATGCCGTTAAGAATTGTTGGGCCTGGCACCAGCACAAACAGAGGCCCCAGTGCTACCAGGCGCATTGCCGAACTGATGTGCCAGCTAAACCCTATCGCCCCCACGAGCCCTGCAAGCAGGGTAGCAGCAAACATTTGCAAAAATGTATTGGCGTTTAATACATTCGCCAAACCCCGGCGCAACAATCCGCTTAACCCTGCGCAAATCATGATAAGACCAATAGGTTCTACGTGTGTTGCGCCGTTAATAATCGAAAGCGCGCCTGCACCAATCGTGCAGGCAAAGACGAACAGCCACAAGTTTGATACAGGTAAGCACCCGGCATCTGCGAGTGCTGCTTTCATCCCGGCTTTGTCGATTTGTCCTGCGCAAAATGCTTCAACAATGTGCAAAGTGGCTACTACCCGACTCATATTGATGTTCTCCGGAACGGCAGCCACCACCCGCACTTGTTCACCCTTTACCTGCAAAAACAACTCGCCCCAAGATGGCTGCAATAATGTTTCAAGCCCCATTTTTTGGTTAAGTTGCTCAATTGCTGTAATGCCGCCGTTGGTTTCCTCTCCATTCTTATGCAGCTCGGCAGCAACGGCCAGCAGCAAGTCGTAATCGTCCTGAGGGGAAGGCACCGAAAGCGGCGCATTTGGCAGAGACGAAGGTGTGGAAGAACTCATGATCCAATTTTAATAGTTTATTTAAAAAATGCTTTAAACTGGGCCAGCACAGCTTCTGGCTGCTCCTCGGGCAGGAGGTGGCCACAATCCAGTGCCTGACCTGAAACTGAGTTCGCTTTAGGCCGCCAGCTATCCAGTATGTTCCAGAGGTGGCCAACTACTCCCTTAGAGCCCCAAAGAGCCAGCAGCGGGGCAGTGATATAGTGCCCTGCTTCGTCGTCCGCCCGGTCCACGTTGAGATCAATAGAGGCGGCAGCGCGGTAGTCTTCGCAAACAGCGTGAATTGTTCCCTGGCAGCAGTAGCAGCGCAGGTATTCCTGCATCGCCTCCGGTGTAACCGCTCCCGGTGTTTTCCCTTGCACCGCAAGGTGGTACTTTAGGTAATACGTTGGGTCGAATCCAATCAGAGTCTCGGGCATTGGATAGGGCTGGATCTGCAAAAACCACCACATGTACCGCGTTGCAAACAGTTTGTCTGTGTCGTTGTACATAGTCAGCGTTGGTGCTATATCCAGCATACTAACCTTGATTACGGCATTCGGATGATCCAGGCACAAACGATGGGCAACGCGCGCGCCGCGATCATGTCCGGCCAGGTAGAACTTATCAAACCCGAAGTGCTGCATCACCTCAACCTGGTCTTGCGCCATGCTGCGTGCAGAGTAGTTGATATGGTTGGGGCCGCCTTCCGGCTTACTCGAATCTCCGTAGCCCCGTAAATCTGGCAGCACTACGGTGTACTGTTTTGCCAGCTCCCCCGCGATTTTGTGCCAGGTAATGTGGGTTTCGGGGTGTCCGTGCAGCAACAGCAGTGCAGGCCCGGAACCTCCTTTAAGAACGTGAATGGTGGCCCCTGAAGTTGCCACGTCATACACTTCAAAGCCGGGAAAAAAGAACTGGTCAATACCTGTTGGCACGGGCAGCGGGAGTTTGGGCAGCGTTGAAACAGGGGGAATAGGCTGGGCGTATGATAGGTTTGTAGGACCTGCCGGTTCAATGGAAGCTGTGTTTTCCTGGGACTGGCTCATGTTTAATGTTAATTAAAGGGTGCGTATATGGATCATAAGAATAAAAACTTAATGCTTGTTTTTATTAGTTTAAAATCAATTTCTAATAAAAAATGATTTGGAAAAGAGGGCGAAAGGTGAAAGGCCGAAGGGCAAAAGCAATACTGATTTTATACCGGTAAAAGAAGTATGGCTGTTTTAATATTGTGGGATTGAAGAACTCTGGCTCAAAAGGGTTTGAACACGAAACGATGCGGATTTTTAGGTGGTAGAAGAAGTATGAATGATTTTATAATAGAAAATTTTACAAGTGAAATTTTAAAATTTTGGAACTACCGTAACATAACTATAAGTTCCTGGAGAAGCATATAATTCGCTACCCGGTATAACTAAATAGTCAAAAGCAACAGCACTTAAATTTCCTACCCGAAGCACATCTTCAACATTTTTATATTCATATCCTACAGGCGAGAAAATGAAAAATTCAATCACTTTTCCTGTATCTGGATAGTATCTGATGGATAACCTCCATCCGTCTTTTTCGTATTCACAATAACTTTTTTCGTTATCGGTTGGTTTAGGATAGAAATCAGGTTTACCAAGAGCTTTAACTACTTCATCAATATTACTTCTAACAAGAGGTGGAATATTAAAAAGAACCCTTGTTGGTTTGGATTCAGTATGTGTACATGAAGTACAAATAAGCATTAGAAGAAACAGCTTAAATTTCATAATACTTTGTTACTTGTAATTATCTGAAAAGTTACGCACAGCGGCTTTATCCTGATTGATTCGTCCAAATTCATCTTATTGCTTTATCAATATACAAAATCAGAATTAAGATGATTTGAAGTCGCAAAACGCGACTTCAAGTTGAAACAAACTTTTGAATCAGAAACCTAATACTTCTTTTATCATATAAATTTACTTAATCTGAAATTAGCATTAGCAAATCCAAAACAAAACCTATCTTTGCCCAAATTCTCAAGGGGTGCCTTGCTTGGTCATAGCAGCAAAAACGTTGCTACCAACTGAAAAACAGGCTGAGATCAAACCCAGACCCCCGGCCCCTAAAGGGGAGCCACGCTTAAACCATAAGTGTAGCTCCTCCCTTTAGGGCCGGGGTTCGCACCTGATCCGGGTAATGCCGGCGTAGGGAGAGGTAAAAAGTTAAGTGTACTGCGCGTTCGCCCTGGCGGGCAGATGGTTTAACTACAGCTTATTTTAAACATTTTGAAAAAAAATTTACTATTGGCTTTTACAGCCTTGCTGCTGCCTTTTTTGGCTGCAGCGCAGTTTTCCCTGTCGGGGAAAATTACCGATGCGCAAACCGGCGAAACCTTGCCCGGCGCCAGCATCCGCATCGAAAAAACACCGATAAAAACAGTATCAAATGCGGACGGGAATTACCTTATCCGAAACCTCAAAGCCGGAAGCTACAGCGTGATGATCAGCTACATTGGCTACCAGCAAATGCAGCAAATGGTTGTCATCAACACAAATCAATCCCAAAATTTTGCCCTTAAAAGAAGCACGCTGCAAGCCGATGAAGTTTTTGTACGTTCCACCCGGACAGCGCAAAACTCCGGCTTTACGTATACCAACCTCAGCAAAAAAGAACTGGCCAAAAATAATTTAGGCCAGGATTTGCCTTTTCTGCTCAACCAAACGCCTTCAGCCGTTGTTACTTCGGATGCCGGCGCGGGCGTTGGTTACACCGGAATCCGGATTCGCGGTTCGGATGCCACACGCATCAACGTAACGCTCAACGGCGTTCCGCTAAACGATGCCGAAAGCCAGGGCAGTTATTTTATTGATTTGCCCGATCTGGCTTCTTCGGTGGATAACATTCAAATCCAGCGCGGCGTAGGCACTTCCACCAACGGTGCCGGCGCTTTTGGTGCCAGCATCAACGTACAAACCACCACGCGGCAGGATACAGCTTACGCACAATTGGATAATACCGTTGGCTCTTATGCAACGGTAAAAAATACCGTTAGTTTAGGTTCTGGTTTGCTGGCCAATCATTTTACGTTTGATGGCAGGTTATCGCGCATTAAATCGGATGGTTATATTGATCGTGCTTCGTCGGATCTCAAATCTTACTTCCTTTCCGGCGCTTATTACGGCAAGAATACGCTGGTCCGCTTAAACGTTTTCTCCGGATCAGAAAAAACTTACCAGGCTTGGGACGGCGTGCCGGAAGATAAATTATTAAGCGGCGACCGCACGTACAACAAGTTGGGTTTGATGCCGAACGGTGGTTTCTACAACAATCAAACCGATAATTACGTCCAGAACCATTACCAGTTGTTGTTCAACCAAAAGTTTTCAGAAAAACTTTCTTTTAACGGCGCGCTGCATTACACGCAGGGAAGCGGTTATTACGAAGAATATAAAATTGCTCAGCCTGTTGCAGATTATGGTTTAAGGCCGGTGATGGGAAACGATACCACTGATCTGGTGCGTCGTTTATGGCTCAATAATTATTTCTACGGCGTTACCTACAACCTCAATTATCAAGCACAAAAAAACCTCAATTTTACTTTGGGCGGCGCTTACAACCAGTACCGCGGCCAGCATTACAACCGCATCGAGTGGACGCAGCAAAGCACCAACATTACGCCGGATTATGAGTATTCGCGCAACAATGCTTTTAAAACCGACTTCAACATCTTTGGAAAAGCAAATTACCAGTTGGGTAAGCTGAATTTGTATGCCGATTTGCAGTATCGCTACATTTATTATTCGTTTTTGGGTTACGATTATAATTTGAATAATGTGCAGCAATCGGCCGCGCTTAATTTCTTTAATCCGAAAGTTGGTTTGAGTTTTCAGCTCGATCCAACTAACAATTTGTATGCTTCTTTTGCCATAGGAAACCATGAACCGAACCGTGATGATTATGTAAATTCTACGCCTGCATCCCGGCCAAAAGCCGAAACTTTGTACGATTACGAAGCCGGTTATCGCACGCAGCAAGGCATTTTTACCGGCGGCATCAACGGGTTTTATATGAAGTATAATAACCAGTTGGTGCTGACCGGAAGCCTAAACGATGTGGGCGCGGCCATCCGCAGCAACGTAAAAGACAGCTACCGCGCTGGTGTTGAATTTGACGGACGCATCCAAATTGCCCAACCGCTTTACTGGTCGTTGGCCGCTGCTTTAAGCACCAATAAAGTGAAAAACTTCCAGCAGTATTTGTACAATTACGATACTAATCAAACTGTATTAGCGCAGCAATACCAAAAAACGGATATTGCTTTTTCGCCGGATTTTGTGGGTTCGAGCGAGTTGGGCTACCGGCCGATAAAAGGCGGAGAAATTGCGCTGATCAGTAAATATGTAAGCAAGCAATATCTGGACAACACTTCCAACGATGAGCGGAAACTGGATGCTTTTTTTGTGAACAATATCCGTTTGCGTTACAACTTCAGCACCAAAGCAGTTAAAAATATTGGCGTATCGTTGCTTATTAATAATATTTTGAGCGAGAAATACGAACCCAACGGCGCTACGTATCCGGATATTGAAGGCGGAAAAGTAACCAACTACAATTATTATTATCCGCAGGCGCCACGCAACTTTCTGCTGGGATTGAGTTTAAGATTTTAGGCCGATAAAAGAAGCATCTCGAAAATGAACCATTGGCTGCAACTTTTGCTCGAACAAATCCGCGAAACCGGCTGGCTGCAATGGGTGGCCGTGTTTTTTGGCGTAGCCGAAGTTTTGTTGGCCAAGCGCAACAATGTTTTGCTGTATCCGGCAGGATTGATTGGCACTGGGCTTTCTATCTTTTTATTACT
The DNA here is from genome assembly GCF_937859865.1 of uncultured Mucilaginibacter sp. GTDB lineage: Bacteria > Bacteroidota > Bacteroidia > Sphingobacteriales > Sphingobacteriaceae > Mucilaginibacter_A. The sequence goes on along the minus strand of NZ_CALMAT010000139.1, from coordinate 25,171 downwards.
CGAAGCACAACTGTATGCCGAAACGCTGCTTAATGTTTATTATGTGGTAATGAGCATTTATGGCTGGTATTTTTGGATGCGAAAACGAAATGAACCGCCCGTGCCCATTACTTATACCACTAAAAAGGAATGGATAATTACAGCCTTCATTACCTTTGGCGGCTGGCTGGTTTTATACTTGATTCTTAAAAACTACACACCTTCTAATGTTCCGGTTTGGGATGCTTTTGTTTCCTCTACCGCTTGGGCCGGAACGTGGTTGCTGACCCGAAGAAAGATCGAAAACTGGCTCGTCCTCAACTTATCTAACCTGTTTGCCGTGCCGCTGCTGTTTTATAAAAACCTGCCGATGTTTGCGCTGCTAACGCTTTTTCTGTTTGTAGTAGCTATTTTTGGTTATTTTGATTGGAGGAAGATTTACAGGAACGCACCTCAAACCTCATACCCCGCACCTAATCTTTAACATGCAAACCGCTCATCCTTCCGCTTTACTTCAACCCAAATGGATAGAAATTATCCGTTCGGAAGCAGCCGAAGCAGAACGGATCGGATTACTTCAACCCAAACAATTGGAATTGATTTACCAGCAGCAATGGTTTAAATTGTTGGTGCCGAAAGCGTATTTGGGTGAAGAAAAACCGCTGCCGGAAATGGTGCGGCTGGAAGAAAGCCTGGCCTGGGCTGATGGCAGTTTTGGCTGGGTAATTACACTATGCAGCGGTGCCGGCTGGTTTGGCGGATTTATGCCGGTAAAAACAGCATCCGAAGTTTTTGCCCGAAAAGAAGTTTGCCTGGCCGGAAGCGGCGCTTCCAACGGAACGGCGACGAAAACGGAAGGTGGTTTTATCATCAACGGCACTTGGAAATATGCCAGCGGCGCGCAACACGCCACGCACTTCACCGAAAATTGTGTGGTAAAAGAAGCACAGGAAACGGTTTTGAATGAAGAAGGACAGCCGCAAATTTTGTCTTTTGTTTTAGATGCGAAAGACGTAAAACTGATTACCGCCTGGAAATATATGGGCATGATGGGCACCGGCAGCGATGCGTTTGAAGTGAAAGATGTATTCGTTCCGACGGAAAACAGCTTTAAAATTGATCCTGATTTTGTAGTAGTTGACCGTCCTTTGTACCGTTATCCATTTTTACAACTGGCAGAAGCTACGTTGGCGGCAAATTTATCAGGCATGGCCATCCGTTTTTTGGATTTGGCAGAAGTAATCATCAAAGAAAAAATAAGCAGCGCAAACAAACTTTCGCCCCAACAAAAAGCCGTTTTAAAAACTACCTTTATCAAACAAGAAGCCGAATTGCAAAACAGCCGACGACGGTTTTACCAAGCCGTAGATCAATCCTGGAAACTTTTTTTGGCCGATGAAAAAAGCCTCATAAAAGAAGCATTGCAACAAGTAAGCCGCACGAGCCGGCAACTGGCTGCCAATTGTCGGAAAACGGTGGACGAATTGTATCCTTTTTGCGGTTTGGTGGCCGCCAGTCCGGATGCGGAAATTAACCGCGTTTGGCGCGATTTTCATACGGCAAGCCAGCATAGTTTGCTCACGTTTTTGGAGTGAACTGATAAAAGAATTTAGTTAAATTTGATTTATGACTTCAACAGAAATAAAAACAGAGATACAAAAAGTGCTTGATAATGTACCGGAAGATGCATTACAAGATATTCTTCATTTCTTGAAAAACCTCGGGCCAGCTTCTACTAATCAATTAACACTTACACATCATCTGCAACAAATTCTTAAAGAAGATCAGGAGCTACTGAAAAAACTTGCGCAATGATTGACCTAAAAACAGTCGAAAAAATTCATCATGTTTTTTAAAAACATTGAAATTTATTCAAAAATGAGTAAAATTAGTTCATAGAACTGCGCTTATTTATCAACCAAATTCTAAGTTGCAGGCTTTCGGTCTTTCCGACTTCCGGTCTTTGCTGACTTTCTAACTCCTTAAAAAATGTCTTCCCACCACATCGTTCGCGAAAAACAAGAACCCGCCCTCCTTATTTTGGATTTAACTGGTTTTGACGAAGAACATTTAGGGCAATTGCTGGAATGGAGCCCAACGGTTTTGGTGAACGACGATTCCGCAGAAAAACTGCAAAGCTTGGGGATTAAGTTTGATGTGCTGCTGACTGAAAATGAACCGGAATTTTTACAAGATAATTTAAGGTTTGTTCCAATTGGAATAAACGCTTTGCAAGCTGGTTTGCAGTTTTTGATTGAAGATCAATATCCGGCAGTCAATATTATTGCTGATAAAAGAAGCATTTCTGAATTTCTGATTTTTACCAGTCAAATTACATTGGTTATTTTCAGCAATAACCAAAAAATTTATCCGGTAAGCAGCGGTTTTAGCAAGTGGAAAGCGGCGGGAGAAATGATTGAAATCCTACAAATTCCGTCAGATTTTGTACAAAGCGGATTGGAGCCGATCAGCTCAAACCAATTTAAAACCAAAACTGATGGTTTTTTTACGCTGCAATTTGCACAGCCGTTTTTATTTATTGCTGAGGAAATTTAAAAAGCAGCCGAATCGTCAAGACAAGAAAGCAAATCCGGATATTGAAATCGGTAATTTAAATCCTGAACAATTTTTTCAGCATTGATAATCTTCCATACTGTTTTTTCTGCCACAAATTCCGGCGCGCCAAAACCTGATCTTAAAATTGCTTTCCCGTAAAATTCCTGTTTTGTTGGATGCGAAGGTGCAACGGCATTGTAAACGCCGAAGAATTTTTGCTGATCTAAAACGGCTTCAATCAAACTCAAACAATCGTTTAAATGGATTAAGTTTACCGGAACCAAACCGTTTGGAATACTGTTTTTATCCCTAAAAAACCTGCCCGGATTTCGATCCGGCCCAAACAGCCCGCCAAAACGGATGACCGTGGTTTGCAAATTTTTTGCCGATAAAAACAGCATTTCGGCCTGTAGCAATTCGGATGGGTTGTCCGGCTCGTCTGCTTCGGTAACTTCACGGCAAACATCACCATAAACCGAAGTGGAACTGACAAAAATTACTTTTTTAATGGACGAAGTTTGGATAGCCGCCAGCAAAGTTTTCATCTTGTCCAGATAACCGCTTTGCGCCAACTTGCGCGATGGCGGAACGTTGATAAAAAGCACATCAGCATCAAAAAAAGTGGAATTGGAAAGATCAGAATTTGCATCCAAAGCAAGCAGAAACGGTTTGATGCCCGCTTCCTGCAAAAGTTGCAGTTTTTGGGGTGTGGTGGTAGAGCCATGCACCTGCCAACCTTTTTCCACTAAATTTTTGGCCAACGGAAAACCCAGCCAGCCGCAACCTAAAATACCGATTTTTTTACCTTTACCGCCACCGTTCATCCTTCAAAGATAAATTAAAAACCATTTTGGCATCTCCTTTGTAACTTTACAACCGCATCCAACTTATAAGACGATGCGGAATAACATTGACTTTTAATAAGAAAATCAGGTTGATGAAATACCCAAAACTTTAAAACATGAATTATTTTATGAAAACTTTATCCAGAAAATTAGCCGTAACCAGTGTGGCCATCGCGATGGTTGCAACATTAACCACGGGCTGTTCGTCTTTTACCAAAACCCAAAAAGGCACGGCAATTGGCGCAGGCGCAGGTGGAACTATCGGCGCTTTGATTGGTAAAAGAGCTGGGAACACGGCGATCGGCGCCATTATCGGCGGTGCCATCGGCGGGACTGCAGGCGCTTTTATTGGCCGTAAAATGGACCGGCAAGCGGCTGAAATCAAGCAAACCGTGCCAGGCGCAGATGTGGTTCGGGAAGGTGAAGGTTTGATTGTGAAGTTTGATTCGGGCATTTTATTCGATGTCAATAAAACTGCGCTTAAACCTGCTGCAACTACCAACCTGCAAAACCTGGCTGCTTCTATGGAAAAAAACCCGGACACCAATATTTCTATCATTGGTTATACCGACAATACTGGTTCGGCTACTTATAACCAGGATTTGTCTGTCCGCCGTGCCGAAGCTGTAAAATCCTCCATCGTTGCAAATGGTGTTTCCGGTTCGCGTTTAACCACGCAAGGAAAAGGCGAAACCGACCCGATTGCAGACAATACAACAGATGCCGGACGCGCGCAAAACCGCCGGGTTGAAATTGTAATTGTGGCCAACGATAAAATGAAAGCCGACGCACAATCAGCGCAATAATCAATACCAATTTTTATACGATAAAAGAAGCATCCCTGTATTTCCGGGGATGCTTCTTTATTTACTTTTGATCCATAAATGGATTAAACATTTGCGTTATCTTTACATCGTGATAAAAAAATCAGGCATAATTTTAGTTGTGCTGCTGTACTTGGTTACGGCAACCGGCTTTGCTTTGAACCTGCATTTTTGCGGCAATGTTATTGAATCGGTTAAAATTGACGCGCCAAGCAAAAAGTGTGGCATGGACAGCAAATGCTGTAAAGAAACGCACTTAGAAGTTAAGGTAAAAGATGCACACCAGGCCTCACATACTGTTTTTACCGGTACTTTTTTAGTCTCGCTTGTTCCGGTTTTTAGTTTTGCTTTTTCCCAAGAACCATTAACTATTAACCATCTTTCCAATTTACATTTGGAACGCGGGCCGCCTCCAAACCCAGTTCCTGTTTTTATTCAAAATTGTACTTTTAGGATTTGATCTAATTGTAATCTTAGTAAAATTTAAATGCAGCTTTTGGCTGATGTTTACTGTTTTTTAAATTACAATTTTAGATCAATCTTTCCATGAAAACTTTCAAAATAGTATTGGCCATTCTGGCCATTTCCATTCAAGTTGCAAAAGCACAATTTGTTAAAGCCGATTTACAAGTAAGCGGTTTAACTTGTTCCATGTGTTCTAAAGCAACCGAAAAATCGTTGCGAACTTTAACTTTTATCAGCGATGTAAAACCCGATTTAAACCGCAATTTATTTGTGGTTACTTTTAAAAAAGATGCGCCTGTTAACTTGGATGCGATCAGCAAAAAAGTAACCGATGCCGGTTTTTCTATTAACAAACTGACAGCTTCTTTTAACTTTGATAATTTAAAAATCAACAACAATTATCACTTCAATTATGCTGGCAATGTTTATCATTTTTTAAATGTTAAAGATGAAACTTTGAACGGAATTACGCCGGTTACTGTAATTGATAAAGGTTTTGTTCCGGCTTCTGCTTACAAAAAATATGCGGCACAAACTGCCTATTCCTGCTATAAAAGTGGTACGATGGATGGCCAAAAGGTATATCACGTTACCATTTAAGCCAAAAAGGAAATGAAATATTTGTTTCTGATTTGGTGCTTTTTGGCATCAACCTTTACTGCTTTTGCGCAGGAATTATATGTCAATACCGAGCCGGCCAGTAATATGGCACGGCATTCTTTAGGCATAAGGTTAGAAAATCAGGGTTATTTTAACCCTGGTTTTAAAAACCGAAGCACGGTGGAATTAATGTACGGCGCCAGCAAAAACTGGATGGTACATACTTCGGCTTACGTATCCGATTTTTACCAGCAAAAACAGCATTTGGAAGGTTTTAGCGCTTATGCCAAATACCGTTTTTTGTCGGTTGATTCTGTTCAGCGGCATTTTCGCGGCGCGGCTTTTATCAAAGCATCTACCATTAATAATCCAATTATCAATCAGGAAATTAATTTAGAAGGGGATAATTCCGGTTTGCAAGGCGGATTAGTTTTTACGCAATTGCTGCATAAACTGGCAATATCAGGTTCAGTAAGCTACTTACGTGGATTGGATAATCAAAATAATCAAAATAATCCAATTCCGGTTGGTTTTGCAAAAGATGCGGTGGCTTATACGTTATCTTCCGGCTATTTGCTTTTTCCGAAAAATTACACTAATTACAACCAAACCAACGTGAACTTGTATTTGGAATTATTAGGGAAAACCAATCCCGGTTACCGGCAAAGTTACTTGGATGCTGCGCCTGCCGTTCAATTTATTTTTAACAGTGTTTTCCGGGTTGATTTTTCTTACCGCACACCTTTGTATAATAGTATGACGCGCAATTCTGAGAATATGTATTTAGTGAGGTTGGAGTATAATTTTTTTAATTTGTTTTGAGGAATTTGGGGTAGTAAAAGAAGTATGGGAAGTTTAATTTATTATGAAAGCAAATACGGATCAAGAAGTTTTATACCTGTAATATTCTTAAAATCTGTTGTATTCCTTGTAATTAAGGTTAGGTCATGCACTAAAGCAGTTGCTGCAATAATAGCGTCCGGAAGTTTTGTTTTATATAATTTCCTGATAGCAATAGTACGTTCTACTATTGCCGCAGTTAGCTCAATAAGGGCAACATCATCCATAAAGTTTTTCAGCAATTGATAGTCTTTTGCTGGTGCGTTGAAGCCTAATACTTCTATTTTTGTAATTACAGAAACTTTAGGTGCCGTATCTAAAACTTGATCTAAAAAAGCCATGCCAGCTTCCGGCATCTTTCTACCTAAATAATCAATAACTGCATTTGTATCAATTAAATATTGTGGTTGTTCCATTCATTGCGGCTTTGTGTTACATAATTTTGTAGTTCATCCGCAACGTTTCCTGGTAATTTACCGGCATATTTTTCAGATAGTTTCTTTTTTACAGTAGTACTTTCTTCTAACACTTTAATCAATTCCAACTCCTCCAGTTCATGTATCAACCCAATTGCTTTATGATTGGTTAGTTGTATCAGCATTGTTTCCATTTTTCTGTTATTTGTTATAAATATAGTGAAGAAAAACTTTTATGTTTTAAATTTTGGTTGATAAAAGAAGTATTTAAACTTCTTTCAAAATCCAATCACTAAAATCTTCATCTTCAAAAATATCAGGGATTAGCAATTCATCATCACCGTTTTTTGCCATTTCTTGAAAAGCTTCTGGCCAGCCTTTTGGTTTCTGGTTTGAATGCCAGTATTCTTCCAATGTCCAATCGAAAGTTAAATCATTTACTCTGATAATCCTTACTATTCTCCAATAATCTTTTTCCTCGAATTGTGTCCAAGGCTTTTCTAATAGCTCCTTAATATTCTTTTTATCAGCTAAACATTCAAGTAAAATACGATCAATTGGCGGATGAATCACTGAACAATTTTTTGTTTGTCCTTTACTGGGCAGTATAATAGAGGTTTTTAAATAGATGGCAATAATTTTTGATGCACGGCCATAAGAGCACTTGTACTTTTCTGGTGGATCGGAAGGGCTTTTTGGAGATTTATCAAGTTTACTAAAATGATCAATTATTAAATTGCACCATTCCTTTTGCTTTGTATCATAAGTGTCTTGTGTAATAGATATATCTGATTCACTAAATTGCCTTAGTCCTGTACAGTTTATAGCATTTTTTATATCGGATGTTTTCGCAAATGATCGTTGAACAGCTCGTGCAGCAGTCCAAACTGCATAACGATGTTTATGTTCATCAAAGTTGTAGGTCATAAGCTTTTTCTAAAATTAGTTTAATACAAAAGATCCTCCTCACACCTTCCCCAACGCCAACTTTATATGCCCCAAATGATGCAAACCATGCCAGGCATACAAGCCCAAAGCAGCTTTTAAAGTAACCGATTTTTGGGTTTCCGGATGAAAGAACGTACGGCTCCATTGCTCGTCGGTTAAAGCTTGCATCAGTTCTACCCAGCGGTAATGGATCCCTTCAATCATTTGGAAAGATGGTGCAACCGGCATTTTGTAATCGGGCAGCAAAGCCCAATCTGCTTCGGCATAAGGTTTAATGGTTGGGTTATCTTCGGTTAAAGCCAGTTTAAAACGCGTTAAACTGTTGGAATGACTGTCGGCCACATGATGGATTACTTGCCTGATCGTCCAGCCGCCTAAACGGTAAGGCGTATCAAACTGTTTGTAGTTTAAACCAACCACAGCCTGGCGCATCTGGCCGGGCAAAGCTGCAATTTCTGCGATCCATTTTTGCATTTCTTCTTCGGTAAAAGAAAGCGGCGCGGTGTATTTCCCAATCGGGTATTTTTCGTCTGTCATGATCTTCTGTTTATTTGAATGCTTTTTTTACCCCTAAAAATTTAATGTCGGGTGTTTTTTGTTGAAATCCGTAGCTTCTTGATAAATTTTGGCGGCTTCCAGAATTTTCCCTTCGCCAAATAATTGTCCCATAAAAGTAATGCTTACCGGCCGGCCTTGTTTGTTAAATCCGTTTGGCAAAACTACGCAAGGGTTTCCGGTTAAATTGGTGAGCACTAAGTTACCCGAAAAAGAAGGCGTAATGTACATATCCAAGCCTTTTAATTTTTCGTACCAATCCTGGATCACCATGGTGCGGACACGGTTAGCCTGGATATATTCAACCGCCGGAACAAACTGCGCGGTACGGAAAATATTTGGCCAGCCGCCTTTTCCCTGGCGCACCATCAGATCGTCTTGGTGGTTTAAAACCAGTTCCTGGAAAGCTGCGCCAGCTTCTGTTTCCAAAATAAACCTTAAAGCACCAAAAGGCAGTTTTGGGTATTCTATCAGCACCAATTCGGCACCCAATTCTTTTAGTTTAACCAAGGTTGATGAATCAGAGGTTTTGTTGAAACGGTTGCGGTCGAAATCTGCTTTCACATAACCAATCTTCCAGCCTTTTAACGATTTCTGGTTGCCATCATATTTAAAAGACGCAGCAATCGTGCTTAAATCCTGCGGGTCAGTTCCTTGGATGGCGTTAAAAACGATGGCACAATCTTCAACGCTTCTGGCAATCGGACCGAGCTTGTCCATCGTCCAGCTTAAAGCCATCGCACCGGTTTTGCTAACGCGACCGAAAGAAGGGCGCAAGCCCGTATCACCGCATTCTGTGGAAGGCGAAACGATAGAACCCAACGTTTCGGAACCGATGGCAAAAGGCAAGCAACCGGCAGCAACAGCCGAAGCCGGGCCCGCCGAAGAACCGCTGGAACCACGCGTAATATCCCAGGGATTATTGGTGCGGCCGCCAAACCAAACATCGCCATTGGCCAGCTCGCCCAAAGTTAATTTAGCCACCAAAACCGCGCCTGCTGCTTCCAGTTTTTTTACAACGGTTGCATCAACCTCCAATTGCTGGTTTTTGTATGGTACTGATCCCCAGGTTGTTTTATAACCTTTTACGGCCAGCAAATCTTTTACGCCAAAAGGAATGCCGTGCAAAACACCTTTATAATGTCCTGCTTTTATTTCGGCATCGGCTTGTGCGGCTTGTTTTAAGGCGAGTTCTTCAGTGTAATTTACCACAAACAAAAGTTTCGGATCGTACTTTTTCAACCGCTCTAAAAAAAACTTAGTCAATTCTACCGAAGTTATTTTTTTGGTTCGAATCAAATCTGCCAACTGCCGGATCGTATAAAAAGCCAGTTCGTTTCTATCCGAAGGCAAAGTTGTCATGCTTCTTTTATCGAGTAAAAATTGGTCTGTTTTATCCGGATAAACGAAGCCAACCGGAATTGGGTTGAAGTTTAAAGCCGGCACAACATTGTTTGGAAGATGCAGTTTGCGCAATTCTTCGTAGGCTTTGCGATGTTCGCTTAAACCATTCAACATCGAATCTGCCTGAGCCGGGGAAAAATTTAGGCCGATTAGTTTTTCGGCTTCGTTTACCACAGCAACTGTAATCGGGCTGTTTTCTAATTTTTGGGTGATAAAAGCGCCGCAAACAAAGCTGAAGCCGCATAAAGAAGTGATGGTTAGGATTTTTTTGGTAAAAATTTTCATAGTTTATATTGAATTAATAATCGAGAAAGAACACACCCCTAACCCCTCTCAAGAGGGGAAACCGGGCGCAGATATTTCCATCGATAGAAAAGTAGCCGCTATACTTCCCCTCTCGAGAGGGGTTAGGGGTGTGTCCGAAAATTTATATGGTAAAAGAAGCATCAGTAATTAAAAGTTTAAAGCAGGGTGTTTTAATTGAAAACCAGTTGCGTTCTGGTAAATTCTTGCTGCTTCCAGCGTTTTTCCTTCGCCAGAAAGCTGTCCCATAAAAGTGATGCTGGTGGGCAACCCTTTTGTGGTAAAACCATTTGGCAAAACCACGCAAGGGTTTCCGGTGAGGTTGGTGAGCAGTAAATTATCGCTGTAAGAAGGCGAAAGGTACAAGTCCAGCCCTTTTAGTTTTTCGTACCAGTTTTGCACCAATAAAGTGCGTACGCGGTTGGCTTGGATATATTCAACTGCCGGAATAAATTGCGCCGTACGAAAAGTATTTGGCCAAGCCGCTTTTTCCTGCCGTTGCAATAAATCGCTTCGGTGCGTCAACACCAGTTCCTGGAAAGCGGCACCGGCTTCGGCATCCAAAATAAAATTCATGGAATTAAAAGGAAGTTTTGGCAGTTCTATCGGAATTAAAGTTGCGCCCAATTCCTTCATCTTCACCAACGTTAAAGAATCGTTGTGCCGGTTTGGGTATTTGGATTGAAAATCAGCCTTTAAATAACCAATCTTCCAGCCTTTTAAAGAATTTTGCTTCTCATTATAATTAAAAGGCGCAGCAATCGTGCTTAAATCCTGCGGGTCTTTCCCTTGAATAGCGTTAAAAACGATGGCGCAATCTTCTACCGTCCGCGCCATCGGCCCCAATTTGTCCATACTCCAGCTTAAAGCCATCGCACCATATTTACTTACGCGGCCAAAAGAAGGGCGCAAACCGGTATCGCCGCAATTGTTGGAAGGCTCAACGATAGAGCCCCAGGTTTCGGAACCGATGGCAAAAGGCACGCAACCGGCAGAAACCGCCGCACCGGGGCCAGCCGAAGAACCGCCCGAACCGCGTGTCAAATCCCAGGGATTGTTCGTCCGGCCGCCAAACCAGGTGTCGTCCATAGCCAGTTCGCCCAGCGATAACTTGGCAATTAAAACCGCTCCAGCATCTTCCAGTTTTTTTACAACCGTGGCATCCACATCAAAAACCTGGTCTTTATAAGGTGCCGCGCCAAAAGTGGTTTTGTAGTTTTTGGCCGATAAAAGGTCTTTTACCGCAAAAGGAATCCCGTGCAAAACACCGCGGTAATGTCCGGCTGCAATTTCTGCATCGGCTTGTGCAGCTTGTTTTAAGGCGAGGTCATCGGTATAAGAAACGACCGCCAACAGTTTTGGGTTGAGTTTTTTAAGGCGATCCAGGAAGAATTTAGTCAATTCTACCGATGATATTTTTTTGTTGCGGATCAAATCTGCCAATTGCCGAATGGTATAAAAAGCCAATTCGTTTTTATCTGCAGGTAAAGTGGCAATGCTTCTTTTATCGAGTAAAAATTGGCCTGTTTTATCAGGATAAACGAAGCCAACCGGAATTGGGTTAAAATTTAAAGCCGGGACGATACTGTTTTTAAGGTTTAATTTTCGGAGTTCTTCGTAAGCTTTTAAGTGATCGTTGGAACCGTTCAGCAAAGAATCTTCCTGCGCGGCAGAAAAACTTAGGCCGGAAAGCTGTTCTGCTGCTTTGATTACCGAAACCGTAACCGGGCTGTCAACCAAAGTTTTGGAAACGAAAGAGCCTAAACTAAAACTTAAACTGCAGGCCGCGGCAATAGCGTAAAAGCGTTTGGTAGAAAAATTTGTCATGTATAACCGTTTGTCCTAAAAATAGCGTTTTGTAAATGGTTAATTTCGGCCCAATGAAAAAAATTTGTATTTTTTTATTTACAGTTATATTTTTTAACCCAACTGCTTTTGCGCAGAGCCAGAAAACCGGTGTTTTGGTTATCGGCGGCGGCGCAGCAGGCACAGCGGCCGGGATACAAAGTGCGCGGAGCAACGTAAAAACGATCATTTTAGAAGCAGGCCCTTGGCTTGGCGGCAGTTTAACTTCGGGCGGCATGTGTGTGGTGGAAGGCAACCGCAGTTTTAATTCGGGGGTTTGGGGCGAATTCAGGAAACGGTTGAAAGAATATTATAAAAACACGCCCGGTTTTGATACTACAACCAATGCCACGCTTCGTTTTGAACCCGCTGTTGGCGCGGCCATCCTCAAAAAAATCACGGATACGGTTAAAAACCTCAGTGTTCATTTGAGTGCTTCTTTTACCGGTATAAAAAAGGACGGAACGGGTTACGAAGTTTCGGCCAAAATCAACGGGGAAAACACGACGATCAGAGCAGATGTAGTAGTTGACGGGACCGAAACCGGTGATGTAGCTGCCAAACTCGGCGTTCCGTTTGAGGCTGGTTTTGAAAGTGAAGCGCAATCCGGCGAAAAATGGGCGGTAAAAGAAGCATTGCCCCTTATCCAAAATCTCACCTGGATTGCTATTTTAAAAGATTATGGCCGCGCTGCCGATCGAACTATTGCCAAGCCCGAAGGTTACGACGAAACATTGTACACTTCCCTGAAAGGAAAAAACATGAAGCAAATGCTGGAAAGCGGCCGTTTGCCCAATGATAAATTTATGCTGAAAGTAAAAGGCATCAACGATTATCCCATTCAAACCAATGATTTTACCGGCACACAAATAAAAGCTGTTTATCAAAAAGCACGGTTAAAAACACTTGGCCTGGTTTATTTTCTGCAAACGCAAATGGGTTTAAAAAACCTAAGCGTTGATAATTTAGAGTTTAACACGCCCGATCATTTGCCTTATATTCCTTATATCCGCGAAGCGAGGCGTACAAAAGGCGCGATCAAAATGGTTTTAGACGATATTTATACGCCTTACAACCGTTCTTCTAAGTTGTACCGCACTTCAATTGGTATTGGCGATGCTTCGCCCGGCCAACACTTTTTACCGCTGCAAAATGCGCCCGAAACCAATTATGGCGCTTTTCCGGCTTACAGTTTTCCGGCCGGTGCAGTTATCGTAAAAGATTTTGATAATTTTTTGGTGGCCGAAAAAGCCATGTCGGTTACGCATTTGGTCAACGCCAGCACGATGTACCCTTCGGTGCAGATGACGGTTGGGCAAGGAATTGGAACGATTGCTGCCTACTGTTCTTTTTTTAAAACCACCACTAAAAATATAAAACTTCGCCTCATTCAAAATGAAATATTAAGCCATCACGGTTATTTGATGCCTTTTATGGATGTGAAGCAAACGGACCCGCAGTTTATTGCCATCCAAAAACTGGGCGTAACCGGGTTGCTGCAAGGCGTGCAAAAACCTGTTGGTGGTTCTGCGCCTGTTTTCTTTTTGCCTGATTCTGTTGTGAAAACTGCCGAAATTAAACCGGTTTTGAACGAGATTTATACACGCGCTTTCCTTTGGTTCAACAAAAATAAACCTGCCGAACTGTTTACCATCGGCAATATGCTTTCTTTTATTGAGGAACTGGATTTGCGCGATGCCAAAACGTTTCAGCTTCAAATTAAAAACGACTGGAAACCGAAACTGCATTTAAATTCTGTTTTCGATTTGAACCGGCCAATTACGCGAAGGGAATTTGCCGCATTGGCAGATGTTTACCTGAAACCGTTTGACCGCAGGCTAGATTTAACGGGCAAGTTTTTGAACTGAATTTTATGCCGGTAAAAGAAGTATGGCTTTGTGCGAGAGAAGTGGCAATGCTTCTTTTACCGGCATAAAATCAGCAAGCGTATTTTGAGAATTTAGTTGGATCGTAGCTTTGCAAAGATCAGTTCATCATCATACAAACCATTTTTGTACAAAGCTTTTCATCGCCATTTTTCCAGGAACGAAGTTTGAAGCAAGAGGCGTTTAACTCTATGGTGTGCAAAACTTTTTTCAAAAAACTACTGCCAATAGTTGTTTTAACAAATATTAAAACATATTTTTATAGAGAGATTAATAGCTTATGCCTAAATAACAACTGCAAGTACTTCAACTACAAAACAGTTGTTGAAATGGTAGGCAATTTATATTCTAATTGTTAATTTTTTTGGGGAAAGCCGTTCTGTTTATTCAGAACGGCTTTTTATTTTAACAAGTGTTTTTAATGTGCATCTACCGGCATCTGCGCATTTTTACGGCGGAATGGCTGCAGGTACAATAGTGGGATTGAACACAGCATGATGATGCCCGAAAGCCAATACGCATCGTTGTAGGTCAGCAACAGCGACTGCCTGATTACCGTCCCTTCCATTGCCCCATAGGCCATGTGCGAGGCATCCAGCATTGATTTTCCTTTGGCTATAAACGCTTGTACATACATATTGTAACGTTGTACAAAAGCCGGGTTATAAGGGTTAATGCTAACGAGCAAATTGTTGCGGTGAACGCCCTGGCGAATATGGATAATGGTAGTTAATGCCGCAATCCCGAATGAACCGCCCAATTGCCGCATCATGTTGTTTAGCCCTGTTCCCTGGCCTATTTCCGGTCCTTTTAAATCAGCAATAGCCAATGTAGTTAAGGGCACAAAAAGCAGTGCCATACCAATACCCCGGATGGCAAGTGGCCAAAAGAAGTCCCCTTTACCACTTTCTAAAGTAGAATCGCCCAGCATATGCGTAAATACAAAGAATAATACCATGCCTACAGTAGCCATTATTTGCGCCGGAATGCCTTTGTTAAGCATTTGGCCTACCAAAGGCATCATGGCTAAAGTGAACAAGCCGCCGGGAAACAATAACTTACCGGTATCTTCAGACGAAAAGCCCAGCAAACTCTGGCAAAATATCGGGAAAACGAATACCGTGCCGTACAAGCCAAACCCGAGGATAAAGGAAGTAATCATACCGACAGAAAAACTTCTGTGCCGCATGATGCTAAAATTGACAATGGGAAATTCTGTACTTAACTCACGCCAGATAAACAGCAGCAAGCCCAAGATAGCAGTAATGGTTAATATAAGAATATAGGTTTTTGCAAACCAGTCTTCCGATTCGCCTTTTTCTAAGATCACTTGTAAACTTCCGATAGCAGTTGCCAGCAAAGCAATCCCCCACCAGTCAATTGGTTTGCCCCTGCCTGTTTTTGGCGTGGCCTTAACAAAAGTATAGGTAAAAAAAGCAGCGAAGATACCTACGGGTATGTTTACATAAAATATCCACGGCCACGAAAAATGTTCGGTTAAATAACCACCGATAGTTGGGCCAACCGTTGGCCCAACCACAGCGCCAAAACCAAACAAAGCAGTGGCTGTGCCTACTTGTTCGCGTGGCCAGGTTTCTAATAAAATTGCCTGTGCCGTTGAGATTAACCCCCCACCGGCAATACCCTGTAATATCCTAAACCCTACCAACTCACCTAAACCGGTAGCATTACCGCACAAAAATGATGCGATGGTAAATAAAATAATAGAAGCAAGAAAGTAATTTTTTCGCCCGAAGAAACTGCCCAGCCAACCCGACATTGGCAGGATAATTACGTTGGCAACTGCATAACCAGTTGTAATCCAGGCAATGTCTTCAAGCGTTGCGCCTAAGTTTCCCTGAATGGTTGGCAAAGACACGTTTACAATCGTGGTATCAATGAGCTCCAGCAAGGAGGCTGTGATTACCGTTATAGTGATGATCCATTTTTTAAACCCTGTTTCGGCCATTGTTTTTATTGTTTATAGATAACAGAAACATCCACGCTCATGCCCGGGCGCAATTTATCCATAATCTCTTTGCTTGCGTTTATTCTTATTTTAACAGGCACACGTTGTACCACTTTTACAAAGTTACCGGTGGCATTATCGGGAGGGAGCAATGAGAACTTAGCACCTGTGGCCGGCGAAAAATTATATACCTCTCCCTGCAGTTTAAGTTCAGGATAAGCGTCAATATTAATGTCCACCTTTTCTCCGCTGCGCAAATTGTCCAACTGGGTTTCTTTAAAATTTGCAGTGATGTAAATACTGTTATCGTTTACTACCGAAAACAACGTTTGCCCGGCTTGTACCAGTTGCCCTTTTTGCACATTCTTTTTTGATACAATACCATTTGCAGGCGAATAAATGTGGGTATAAGATAGCTGCAGTTTTGCAAAATCTACATCAGCCTGGCGCTGGTTGACACCCGTATTGCTCACTTTTAACTGGCTGCGGATGGTTCCAAGCTGTTCCTGAGCGGCACGGTACTGCTCTTGTGCAGCTACGTAATTCGCCTGGGCTACATCGCGTGTTGCTTTAGCCTGGTCAAATTGCTGTTGTGTTACCGAACCATCTTGTACCAGGTTGGCATACCTTGCATAATCTTTATTGGCTTGTTCTAAACGTGCTTTTGCCGACACTACCTGCGCCTGTACACTGGCAGAATTAGCTTCGGTAGTCGGGATTTGTGATTGGCTGACACCAACGCCTGCGCCAGCACCTTTTTGGGCCGCCAAAGCTTGTTCTACCCTAACTTTATAATCACGGTCATCCAATCTTACCAATAGCTGGCCTTGGTTTACGTGTGTGTTTTCTTCAAATGCAATGCTATCTACATAACCGCCAACGCGGGCAACCACCGGACTGATATCGCCATCAATCTGCGCATCGTCTGTATCTTCGTGTTTACTATAGTAAATGTATTCTTTGATCCCAAAAATAATCCCTACCAAAATTACAATCCCCAATATTATCGGAATTACCTTGTTCGGCTTTTTGGTAGCCGGTT
This sequence comes from uncultured Mucilaginibacter sp., assembly GCF_937859865.1. GTDB lineage: Bacteria > Bacteroidota > Bacteroidia > Sphingobacteriales > Sphingobacteriaceae > Mucilaginibacter_A. The sequence goes on along the minus strand of NZ_CALMAT010000139.1, from coordinate 8,694 downwards.
GTTCTTGTTCTGTGCCTGTTTCCTGTTCCTGTGCCATATTATTTTTATTACTAAATTTTTATTTATTGATTTTTCCGGTTGATTTTAATAAACTGTAGTATGCCAGCCCTGCATCGGCTTTTGCCAGCTCCAGGTCAATCTGGGCTTGATAAAGCAATGTTTGTGCATCGGCGCGGTCTGTTGCAGTAGATATATTGCTCCGGTAACGGGATTGCTGCAAGCGGTTGTTCTCTGTTGCCTGTGCAATAGCGGTTTGCAGTAAATTAACCTTGTTGATAGCGGCAATGAAGTTTTGGTAACTTTCGTTTACTTCATTCTTCAAATTATCCGTTGTGATCCCTTTATTGATAACGGTTTGGTCGCGCTCGATCCTGGCTTCAGCTTCCCTGTTTTTATTGTTCCACAAGCTTCCGAAATTCCAGGACAAAGCCAAACCTACAGTCAGCGGCGTAATGTAATTTCCCCTGGTAGGCAGCGGGTTGATGGATATATCTACATAATAAGCCCCGGCTGTTGCGGCCAATGTAGGCAACCTGTCGGCATGGACAGTTTTAATATTGGATTCTGCAACGCGGGTGCGCAAATCCAACTGGCGGATTTCCTGACGGTTTGCAAAAGCACTGTCTAAATAATTTGTCAAAGGTTGTATGGGGTGGTCTAAAGTATTTAACTGATTGATATTGATCTGCGTGGTTTCCGGCAAGCCCAAAAGCACATCCAAGTTATAGTTGATTACCTTGCGGTTGCTTTCCAGTTCTATCCCGTTCAATTCAATGTTTGAGCGTTGCAATTGGAAACGCAACACATCATTTTTCGTAACGATGCCTTGTTCAAAAAAACGTTGGGCCTGTTTGATCTGCTGGTCAACAGTAACCAAGTTTGTATCAACTACTTTTTTGCTTTGCAGCACTTTATATAAATTGTAATAAGCACTGATGATGCCATAACTCACCTGGTCCCTGTCGTTGTCAACATCCAAACGGGCAATTTTTACCAATAAATCTGTTGATTCTTTTGCATACCTAAATTTTCCCCCGGCGTAAATCGGTTCGGCCAAAGAAGCAATCCCTAAGTTGGCATTGGCACTTTTTGGCAAAGAAAAACTACTTGGGCCGAAAGCTAAAGTATTTGCCGGAATTTGTGCACGGCTATACATATAACTTACGGAACCGGTAGGCAAAGCGCGGTCTTTTACCTGGTTGTATTGAGAAACGGCCTGGTCTATTTTGGATTGGGAGTATTTTAAGGTTTTACTGTTGGCAAGGCCTAATTTAACAGCTTCGTCCAAAGTAAGTGTGCGGTCTTGTGCGTTTGTTTTTAACAGGGGGGCAACCATTAGCAGTAGCAAAAAAACATGCCTTAAAAGAAGCATCTGGCCCTTTTTATAAACTGGATCTGGATTATTAATTTGTTCTATCATTTGTTATAACTAAATAAGATTTTAAAAGTCTTTTCATATATGTTTTCATACGCTGGTTCATTTCTGTTTCCAAAAAATGCTGGTCAAATACATCTTTGCCCAGCAACCGGGAAGCAATGTGAGGGGCATTAATAATGTAATTTTTAGTGCCGAAAATAGTGGCAACACACAACTCTATATCGGCAGCTTCAAAAAACGAGCCGTTATCCACCCCTTCCTGCATTACTTTTTTAAACTCAAGTGCATTAACCATCAGTATATCTGTGATTTTGTCGTTCACTTCTCCATGCCTGTTTAAAGAAATTTCCCGGTTCACCAATTTATGGAAGCAACTGTTTATCAAAATCCGGTCTATATAAATATCTATGCAGCGTTCCAGTTTTTCCCACGGGCTTAAATTTTCATCCCCGATAATCGGTTGCAATAAAGTTTTAAAAGAATAAATCTTTCTTTCAAACACGGCAACAAACAAACCTTCTTTCGATCCGAAATAATAATTTAGCATTGCCATGTTTACATTGGCTTCACCCGAAATCAAACGGGTGGAAGCGCCGTCATATCCCATCTCCGAAAAAACCCTTTCGGCAACATCCAGGATACGGTCCTTCTTGTCGGCCTTTTCTTTTTCCATTTCGTTGCAAATTTAATCAAACGATTGATTAAGCAAAAAGGTTTCGGGATTAATTGACAAACTGATGTTTTTTCTAAAAACAAAGCCTCTTATCTATTCGGGGGGAATGCTTCTTTTATCGGCATAAAATTGTTGCCCGGCAAAAATTGTTTTTAACATAAATGCGAGCAAATACAGCTTATCTTTTTTAGCTATCTTCACGCTTTTATCTGCATCCATGAAACGCTTCTATTTCCTGCTGGTTTTTTTTAATTGTATCAAACCTGTTTTCGCGCAAACCGCCCCGCCTGCCGATCGTGTTACCATCGAACAGGAACTTAAAAAACTCCCTGTTTTGGGAAGTGTGCTTTACGTTGCCGCTCACCCGGATGACGAAAACACGCGCCTGCTGGCTTACCTGGCGCAAGAAAAACATTACCGGACGGGTTACCTCTCTTTAACCAGGGGCGATGGCGGCCAAAATTTAATCGGCAACGAACAAGGCGAATTGTTGGGCTTGATCAGGACGCAGGAACTGCTGGCCGCCCGGCGCATTGATGGTGCCGAACAGTTTTTTACCCGCGCCAAAGATTTTGGTTTTTCTAAGGGGCCGGAAGAAACGCTGCGCATCTGGGACAAAGAAAAGGTTTTAGGCGATGTGGTTTGGGTGATCCGGAAGTTTCGGCCGGATGTAATTATTTGCCGTTTCCCAACAACGGGCGAAGGCGGCCACGGCCACCATACCGCATCAGCTATTTTGGCACAAGAAGCTTTTACCGCTGCTGCCGACCCGAAACGTTTCCCGGAACAGTTACAATTTGTGCAGCCCTGGCAAGCCAAACGCTTGTTGTGGAACACGTTTAATTTTGGCGGAAACGATACCACAAGGCCAGACCAATTTAAAATTGATGTTGGCGTTTACAATACTTTGCTGGGAAAAGGTTATGGCGAGATTGCTGCCGATAGCCGTTCCAACCATAAAAGCCAGGGTTTTGGTACGGCTAAGCAACGCGGCAGTTCCTACGAGTTTTTTAAAACGATTTTGGGCGATGCACCGCGTACGGATTTGATGGATGGCATCAACACGACCTGGAAAAGGGTGGTGGGCGGCGATGCAATTAACATCCGCGTTAATGACCTGCTTAAAAGTTTTAGCCCGGCCGAACCCACAAAATCTTTGCCGCTGCTGATGGATATTTATGCCTCGGTACAAAAACTGACCGATGGTTATTGGAGGACACAAAAAATAAAAGAACTGAATTTACTGATACCGGCTTGTGCGGGATTGTGGCTGGAAAGTTATGCCCTTAGCCCGACTTATGCCCTTGGCGATAGCATCAGCATCCAAAACCAGGTAATAAACCGTTCGGGCAGCAATATTAAGCTGGTTGGTATTGAGGCAGGCGATCAAAAAAGTACATTCAGCACATTGTTGCCGGCCAACCAAATACTTAGTTTAGATAGTAAAACTGATGCCAAAAAAATAACGCAGCCTTACTGGCTGGATGGCGCGCAAATCCACGAAAGCTATCCGGTTGCAAACCAAGAATTGGTTGGTTATCCCGAAAACCCTGATCCGGTTACGGTAAAATGGCAGTTTATAATTTACGGCCATTTGCTAACCCTGCAAAGGCAATTGATGTACAAATACGTTAGCCCTGTTCGTGGCGAAGTTTACCAGCCTTTAGAAATTACGCCGCCGGTTACCGCTAATTTAGACCAGCAGGTGTATATCTTTAGCAACAATCAGCCTAAACAAATGGTGGTTAAACTGAAAAGCTTTACCAACAGCAACGGTTCGGTAAGTTTGAAAGCGCCTGCGAGTTGGAAAATTACACCGGCCAATGCTTCTTTTACCGGCAAAAAATTGGGCGACGAGTGGACGGCCGTTTTCTCGGTTACTTCTTCTGCCATCGGCAAAAACGAAACGGATACCATACAAGCAATTACGCAGGTGAACGGCAAAACTTTTACACAAAGCATTCATCAAATTATGTATGAGCATATCCCAGACATCACTTACTTTCCGCCTGCCCAGGCCAAATTGGTTAAGGTAGATTTAAAAGTAAACGGCAAAAGGATCGGCTATTTGCCCGGTGCCGGAGACTTGGTGCCGGAAGCTTTGCGCCAGGTTGGCTACCAAGTAACCACTTTATCAGAAAATGAAATTCTGAACGGAAACCTGGCGAATTTTGATGCCATTATTATAGGTGTCCGCGCCTTCAACATCAATGACCGCTTAACGGTGGAAGAACCGAAACTGCTGGAATACGTAAAAAACGGCGGCAATTTGCTGGTGCAGTACAACACCAATGCAAATTTGGTAACCAGCCAGATCGGGCCCTATCCGTTCCGGGTTGTAAACGTTCGTGTTACGGATGAAAATGCGCCGGTAACGCTGCTCGACCCGAATGACCCGGTTTTAAATTATCCCAACAAAATTACCAGCCAGGATTTTAAAGGCTGGGTACAGGAACGCGGCATTTATTTTGCTACGGATATTGACCCGAAATACCGCGCTGTTTTAGCAATGAACGACCCGAACGAAGAACCCAACAAAGGCTCATTATTAGTTGCCGATTATGGCAGAGGCCGTTTTGTTTACACCTCGCTGGTGTTTTTTCGGGAATTGCCTGCCGGTGTGCCAGGCGCATACCGTTTATTTATCAACTTAATCAGCAAACCAAAAAATAACAATTAGCATTAGGCGGCAACCGATTATTCGGTTAATTTTACCGCTGTAAAAACAGCATTATGGAAAATCAGGAAACAGAAGGAGTTAAAAGTTTTGACAACTTATATTATATTGTTGGTGTGTTGGCCGGCATGATTACCGGACAGATTGTAAAAGGCACCTTTTTATGGGTATTGATCGGCGCCGTATTGGGCCTGCTGAGCGCTTTGTTTTTTGTAAATAAGGTTGCGCCGAGGGATACGGAAAATTAATTCCGCAGCTTCTTTAAAGATCAATATTGAAACCGGTTTAATGGTGAAAAATCATTTAACCGGTTTTTTTATTTTGAAGGAATTTACTGGACATGCTTCTTTTACCACCTAAAATTTGACTTTGCTCAAGATCTTAGTTAGAGGAAAACCTGCTGTTCAAATAATTTTCAGGTGTCATTACACCTAAAGCACTTAGTTTATAATCTTTTACATTACGAGTGATTATCAAAGAGACTTGACTGCTTATTTCTGCCGAATAATTTTGCAACGCATCTTCAAAATCCTTAAAATCAGCATTTAAAGCATGTAATACCACATTCCTGTCCATTACTAAAACTTCGGTTATAGCAACCAAAAGCTTTAATTTTTCAATTACCTTTTCGTGTTTTGCCGTTTGCCGTAAAAGGTAGTAGACGTTGCTGATGATAACCGGCGTAATGTGACCAACAATTTTTTTTGCTTCACAAAGCGACAAAATTTTAGCCCCATTGTCCGAGAAAGGTGCGCGATCTAAAAAGAAATCTAAAATTACACCCGTATCAATCAAAACCTTTGTCATTGCTTACAAATATTTTTCTGACAATCTTTTCGAAAGTTCTTTTTTGTAGTCAAAATCTTCTGGTGCTGTAAAAGAACCTTTTAAAGATTTTACGATTGGCGTAATTTCAATAGCAGCAGGATCATTTTCTACAGTAATTGCTTTAAGGTAGCTTTCTATTAAATCCGACAGGCTTTGCTCCCGGTTTTTAGCATATTTTTTTGCTTTATCAATTACTTCCTTCTCAATCGTCAATGTTAATTTCGTGTTCATAAAAGCACGTGTTAAATTTTTAAATCTTATACGTACAAGTATAATTAATTATTGCTTTTTTACACTAATTTTTAGGCGATAAAAACAGCATCAGAAAATAAAAGCCCCACGAAACGGTGTCCGTGGAGCTTTCAACCTAAACCTTATCACAATTAAACCAATATTGCTACTGGTTCAAATAAAGATTTATCAATTACCATACCAGAAACCAATTGGTTTTCCAATAAATTTGCCCAGGAGTTTAAATATTTTATTACATCTTCGCTTTTGTTGTGCGACAAATAGTGCTTCCCTTGCGGCAGGTTGGCCAAAATGCGATCGTCTGATAGTTTTTCCAGATGTGCCAAATCAGTTCGGGTAAAACCAAAGTCTAACATTGTGTCAATGATATGATCAAACGGCAGCCCGCTTTGCGGACAATAATCAAACAATTGCTCGTTCCAATCACCATGGCGGCGCATCGCTTCCCGGTGTATAGCCGCTTTGTCCAGATTTGTAACCACTTGTGCCAAATTACCACAATTGCAAAGCCCCATGTGGCCCCATTGGTAAGGCGCTTTGTTTTGCAGGTTTGCCGCTGTTTTGCGCAATGCTTCGATTACTGGTATTGTTGCTTTTGCCATAATTGTTCAACTGATTAAAAAACAAATTTGTTCTTAAAATTAGCGTTATTTCTGCCGGATGAAAAACTTTCTGAAATAATAATCCAAAAAAAACATTCCTAAAACCACATCAAAAAACAAAAATCCTTTAATTACAACCGGGTTTAAATAGTTTGTTACCGGCGGGATTTTGATTTCGGGCAGATGAACTGGCGACGGCGCAGACCAATCCACGTTTACAAAAACAAAACCCAGCAACACCAAAATTGTGCAGATAAAAAAAGCACCGATTGCGCGGACAATACTGGTATTGATACGCGTTTTTAAAGGTACACGCGCATGTTCTGCCCGGATGTTTTCCATTACTTTAAAGGTGAAACCCATGGATGGTTCTTCCAGATCAAGTGCCGGCATATTTGCTTCGAAAGCTTTTAATTCAGCGTATTTATTGCGGTAATTGGCGTTATTTTCAATTAAAGTTTCGATAGTTTTTCGTTCATCTTCGGTACAAAAACCATCTATATAATTCCAAAGATGTTCTTCTATTTCGTTCATAACAATTCCCTCACTTCCTGTTTTAACAAGCCTTCCAGTTTTTCTTTTAAACGATGGCGGGCGCGGTGCAGTTTTACTTTAACGGTATTTGTTTCCATACCGATCACCTGTGCAATTTCTTCCAGCGATTGTTCGCCCTGATAAAACAGCGTGATGATCGTGGCATCGTCCGGCAATAACTGGCCGATTGCTAAATTTACATAATACAATCTTGATTTTTGTTCGGTGCTGTCCGGCTTTAAATCCGAAGCCAGCAAATTTACTTGGGTAAAAACAGCATCGTCGTTCATCGAATCGGTTTTTAATTGTTTCTTTCGCAAAAAAGTCATGGCCGTGGTATAAACAATGCTGTACAACCACGTGGTAAATTTTGATTGCTGCTGAAAAGCCGACAAACTTTTATACGCTTTTACGAAGCCATCCTGCGCAATTTCCTCGGCATCTTCCCGGCTTTTGGTAAAACGCAAAGCCAGCGTAAACGCATAACGTTGATGCCGCTTCACCAAATTGGCATAAGCAGATTGGTTTCCGGCCAGCACCAGGTTGATCAGTTCGATATCCGTTAGCTCTTTTTGCATCAATTATTTGCTCTGACGCTTGAAACAAAGATGAGGTTACAGCCAATGCTTCTTTTATCGGTATAAATTAACGTTCTTTTTCCTTGATGAAAAAGAACCAAAAAATCAAGAACGGCTGATCGCTCGTCCGCGCACCCGTTCAGCCCCACGCACCTGGGCGCAGACCTGACGCTTCGATCTGCACGGCGGACAAAAAATAGCCGATAAAAGAAGCATCCAACAAACACAGTTGGCGGCAAGAAAGGGAAACTTGCAAGGTATGCGCCCAGGAGCGTGGGGAGGAATGCCGCCCGGAGGCGATCCGAAATGCTTGATTTCGTTGGTTCTTTTGTATCAAGACAAAAGAACGGACAAGAAAACCTATACTTCTTTTATCCACCTAAAATTATTTTATGCTGATGCTGTAACCTGGTTTAAAAAGCTGTGGTCATAGCTTCCAAAACAAATTAATTTACTTTTTAAACTTTAATAAAATGGATACCGGAAATTTAGCACTTTTAATGATTATTATCGTGTCGCTTGGCTTATTTGCCATGATATTTGGCATAATGTATTTAAGAAACAAAGAACGGATGGCGATGATTGAGCGTGGCATGAACCCAGAAATAGAGTTACCAAAACTAAGGCAAAATAATTCTTCGATCAGCTTAACTACTGGTTTTCTGCTGATTGGCTCAGGTTTGGGTTTGTTTATCGCTTACATGATCAACCATTTTGCGTTAGCAGATAATGATAACCCGGCTATCTTTTTTGCGCTGATTGCCATTTTCGGCGGAATCGGTTTGCTGATTTCTTACTTCATCGAAAACAAAGCCAACAAGCAAAAAGAACTGTAAATACTTCTTTTACAAGTATCTTTCTCTAATGATCTTAATGTGGTGCAGCTCGTGGCCGGCAATGATATACAACAGCGCTTTTACCGAAACAATAGCATTGCTGGCCGTGCCTTTTCTGCGCAATTGCTCCTCGTCCAGGTTTTGGTACAGGTACAAATTGGCTTTGCGCAAATCGCTAAACTCGTTGGCCAAATCTTCCAAATCCCGTTTTTTGGCATTGGCGCGTGAAGCATAAAAGTTTTCGTTAAAACCGGCCAGCGGATGATGGTCGGCACGCGCAAACCGAAGCAAGCGGTAACTCATAATCCGTTCGGTATCAATCATGTGCCCTAATAC
>NZ_CALMAT010000138.1:11607-31415 GCF_937859865.1 uncultured Mucilaginibacter sp. | reverse complement strand
GTACTAATCCCGGTGATGGCAGTTTCGACCGCACAACGCGCAATGCCGAAATCTTTAGGCTGGATTTTGGCAGGTTTGGGCTTGCTGCTGGTGGTTTTAATGGCGACCATCATCGGCGCCAGCGTAAGCGATGGTTTGTTAAGGCCCGGCGTAAACAGTTTGCCAAACGTCCGCAGAAAAAAATGGATTGGCGCAACAACAGCTTTTTTGATTTTGGCGCTGATGCTTTACGGCGGTTCTTCCTGGTGGAACAGTTGGAGCAGTAATTACACCAAATATATGTACCGGCCGCCGCTGGCCAAATCAAGCATTTTAAACTACGACCAGCAGCAGGTTTTACATTTTCAGGTTGATTCCAACTCGCTTAAAGCTGCCAAAAAGTCTATGAGTTTTATCGTGCCTGATCATGGCAAACTGATGCATTTGTTTATGGTGCGCGAAAACTCGCTGGATGTTTTTGCGCATCTGCATCCCTTTAGAAAAGACAGCTTAAACTATTTTGCCCTGCTGCCTGATTTGCCTGAAGGCCGGTATTTGGTTTTTGCAGATGTGGTGCGTTGGACTGGTTTTAACGAAACCATTGCCGATACGATTGATGTGCCGAAAAAAACACTGGTAAAAACAGCATCGGCAAAACTGTATTCAGCTTTTTTTCACGATCCGGATGATACTTATGTCATCTCCAACAGCATCAACAAAAACGTTGATAATTTCCCCGGAAAAACAACGCTGGTTTGCGGCATCCCCGGCGAAACGATGAAACTGGCGGATGGTTCTTCTGCCGTTTGGGAACATGCTGCCAACACGCCTTTTGAAGCCGGTAAAGTTTATCCTTTAACTTTTGCCATCCATGACCCAACTGGCGCAGCCGTAAAACTGGAACCTTATATGGGCATGATGGGCCACGCCGTTGTTTTAAAATACGATGGCTCGGTTTATATGCACCTGCATCCGGTCGGTGCTTTTTCGATGGCATCGCAGGAAATCTTGCAAAACCGGATGAAAGGCGACGAAAAAATCCCGGCCACGCCGGATGCAAACCGTTTCCGGGACAGTATTGACCGGGAAATCTCCAAAATCAGGAAAATGAACGAAACGGAACGCAACCGTTATTTGATGGCCTCGATGCCTAAAATGGATATGCCGAGCGATAAGCACAACAAAATGGATGCAATGGTTACGTTTCCTTACGCTTTTCCATCGGCAGGAAAATACCGGATTTGGGTGCAAATGAAACGCAACGGCCAAATTTTGAACAGTGCTTTTGACGCAACAGTGAAATAACTGCCTGATTTTAGGGTGGTAAAAGAAGCATTAGAAGAAGTTGGGAAAGTCAGAAAAGTCAGGAAGTTGGGAAAGTCAGGAAGTCCTGCGAATCAACAACAATTTTCTACCAAAACCCTGGGCGCACAAAATCCGGTTTCTATCGTTACAACAAAATGGAATTCTTCTCGCCAAAAGGCTCAATCGTATGCAAAATCTGGAGCAACGCCGATACCATTCTGTTTATTTTTGCAGGTGCATCGGCAGAATTTGCGTTGAACAAAGCAGTAGATTGGCTGTATTTTACGGGAAAATTGCCCGCCGATCCGCTGGGCAGGTTGTTTTCCACGGTAACTTATGCGCAGATGATTGTTTTTTCTGACTTGGACAAAGCCAATAAAGCAATCGACAAGATCACGGCGATACATGCAGAAGTGGAAGCAAACCGGCACGCGCAAATCCCGAATTGGGCGTACCGCGACGTATTGTTTTTGCTGGTTGATTATTCGGTCCGCGCTTTTGAATTGTTGTACCGAAAGCTTTCCTCCGCAGAAAAAGAAGACATCTACAACACTTTTTACCGCATGGGTTTGCGTATGAATTTGAAAGAACTGCCCCAAAATTACCAGGATTGGGTTTCCGTCCGCGAAGAACACCTGCTGCAGGATTTGGAGAAAAGCCGCTTCACCATTGATCTGTACAAACAATATAAAAAGCATTTGGGTCTTGCACGTTTTATCCTGCTAAAAGAAGTACAGGCGCAACTGGTTCCGCGAAAGGTTAGAAAATTATTAGGCTTGAGAAAGGTTTCTTTGCTGATGCTGATTGTGCCGCTTTACAAAATAAGCCGGAAGCTGCAGTTAGACCAGTTAGTGAAATCCTTAATCTTGCCAACAGCATACAAACCACAAATTAAAGCGTTGGATATAGCAGCAAACCATAATTATAGTATGAAAATTTAAATAACTTTTTTTCAACTGATACCTTGTTAAATTTTATATATCCGACAATTTATGGCCATTATCGAACCTGTAAAACAAGACCCGGCAAATCCGGATTTAACAAAAAGAAAATCTGCTGCATTGCGTTTATGGCATTGGTCAAACGCAATTATTATTTCCGGATCATTGATTACGGTCTTGATCAACTCAACCTTTTTGGACGACCGCAGCAACCAGTCTTTTTTAAAAACAGAACTGCAAAAAGGCGGAACAATTTTAAACGATCAACAAGCAAGAGTACTGGCGCATGCGCAAAGCGATGAAGTTTGGGGCATCCATATTTATTTCGGTTATTTTCTGGCGGCTTTTTTTGTGTTCCGGCTGGTGATGGAAATTTTTCAACCTAAAAACCAACGCTTTTTTGTAGGTCTAAAAGAAGTATACCGGCAATATTTTGTGCTTAAACAAAACACTTATTTAGCAAAACATGATCTGGCGGTAAAAATAATTTACTTAGGTTTTTATGGTTTGTTAACCATTATGGTCATCACCGGGCTTTCGCTTGCTTTTGAAGACGAACTGGCTCTTCCACGCCAATTGCATCACAACATTAAAGAAGTCCACGGGTTTTGCATGTACTTAGTTTTGGCATTTATTGCCGTGCATTTAGCAGGTGTTTTTTTGGCCGAGAGAGGCAAAGAGCCGGGGGTAGTTTCTAATATGATCAATGGCGGAAAGCCAGACCATGAATAATGCTTCTTTTGGCACACTAATTTTTATGTGGTAAAAGAAGCATCGGCCTAAACAGATTTGATAAGTTCCCGGCTTCGTGCCAAATCTTTAACTTTGCGCCTTCAATATCAAAACCAAACAGAATGCTAAAAGGATTTTTTAATATACCCGTGCCGGTTAACGAACCAGTTTTAAATTACGGGCCGCACAGTGTAGAAAGGGCGATGCTGAAAAAAGCACTCGAAAAAGCGCGTGCACAGGAAGTTGATTTGCCAATGTACATTGGCAGTGAGGAAGTAAGAACGTCAACCAAATTAGCAATCCGTCCGCCACATAATCATAAACATGTTTTAGGTTATTTTTCGGAAGGCGATGCAAGCCACGTACACGAAGCTATTGCTGCGGCATTATCAGCCAAAGAAGCTTGGGAAAACCTGGCTTGGGAACAACGTGCCGCCATATTTTTAAAAGCTGCGGATTTGATTGCCGGCCCTTACCGTTATAAAATTAACGCCGCAACCATGTTGGGGCAATCCAAAAATGCTTACCAGGCCGAAATTGATGCTGCCTGCGAACTAATTGATTTTCTCCGTTTCAACGTTTCTTACCTGGCCGATATTTATGCGCAGCAACCAGTTTCGGGAAAAGGTGTTTGGAACCGGGTAGAACAACGCCCGCTGGAAGGTTTCGTATTCGCGTTAACGCCTTTTAATTTTACCGCTATTGCCGGAAACCTTCCTGCATCTGCCGCAATGATGGGCAATGTGGTGGTTTGGAAACCGGCTTATCCGCAGGCTTATGCTGCAAACGTAATTATGCAGGTTTTTAAAGAAGCCGGTTTGCCGGATGGCGTGATCAACTTAATTTATGTGGACGGGCCGGTAGCCGGAGAAGTAGTTTTTAACCATCCTGATTTTGCCGGCATCCATTTTACCGGTTCTACCAAAGTTTTCCAAACTATCTGGCAAACCATTGGCAACAACATCCATAAATATAAATCGTATCCAAGAATTGTAGGTGAAACCGGCGGAAAAGATTTTATCCTCGCCCACAAAAGTGCCCATCCTGATATCGTTGCTACGGCCATCGTTCGCGGCGCTTTTGAATATCAGGGACAAAAATGTTCGGCTGCTTCACGCGCTTATCTGCCGAAATCTTTATGGCCCGACATCAAGGAAAAAGTTTTGGCTGATTTGGCAACCATCAAAATGGGGCCGGTAGAAGATTTTGAAAACTTTGTAAACGCGGTAATTACCGAACAATCTTTTGATAAACTGGCAAAATATATTGATGCGGCAAAAGAAGCACCGGGTGTAGAAATTATCGCTGGCGGAAACTACGACAAAACGAACGGTTATTTTATCGAACCGACCATTATCAAAACCAACGACCCAAAATATGTAACGATGTGCGAAGAATTGTTTGGTCCGGTTTTAACAGTTTTTGTGTATGAAGATGAGGAATACGAGGCAATTATGCAGGTGATTGATACCACTTCTCCGTATGCTTTAACCGGTGCAGTCATTGCCACTGATCGGTATGCCATCGAAAAGGCAACTCACAAATTGCGCAATGCAGCCGGAAACTTTTACATCAACGATAAACCAACCGGAGCCGTAGTTGGCCAGCAGCCTTTTGGCGGTGCCAGAGGTTCCGGAACGAATGATAAAGCTGGCTCGATGATCAATTTATTGCGCTGGGTTTCGCCAAGAACGATCAAAGAAACTTTTGTCCCGCCGGTAGATTACCGGTATCCGTTTTTGGATCGCGAGTTGTAGGGATTTTGGGAAGTCTGGTTGTGAGGCTCGACTTTCCTGTTCAATTTTACTGCAATCCCAAACCATACAATTAAAGCGATCTTCTAAAGCGATCTTCAAAAAAATGCTTTTTTTACCACACAAATTTTAGTGCGGTAAAAGAAGCATATCAACACAATTAAAAAACTAATTGGGGGCAACCGGACTGTTAAGATTAACAATTGGCCAAACGCCAGGAGAAGGCACACTTACGCCTGTTGTTCCACCGCGAACACCATTATCACTTATGTAATAATACATTGGCCAGCCTTTGTAAACCAATTGTGTTTTGCCAAACACGGTAATTACATCAAATTGTGTTTTATCTAATATTGACGGAACACTTTGCACCGCATCAACTTTGTAAATTGGCCAAATGGCATCGTTGCTAAAATCGGCTTTGGTGTAATTGTTCTTCTTAAATTTATCAGGTGTAAAAGCATAAAGCGTACGGCCGTAGGCATCAGTAAGGTACTGGCTTATTTCTTTTCCCGGTTTGCTTAAACTGGTATATTGTACGCCGTCTTTCCCAACCAATTGCGCATTGCCAAGCATCACCGTGTAATCGGCTTTGGCAACAAACCACAGTTTTTCCAAGCCATCGCCGGTTACATCGCCTGCTTTGGCATCTCCGGTATAATAATAAATAGGCCAGCCTTTGTACGTGTTTTGTTTGCTGCCGTCAGCGCGGGTAATGGTTGCAAAATCAGTGGCTGTTAAACCTGTGCCAATTGTTGGCGCATCTTTGTAAAATGGCAGCCAGGTTAAGGCGCAACCATCGTTACAGGCAGAAGTCCCGCTAACATCCATGGCAAAAAAATACAATGTTTTTCCGTTGTTATCGGTTAAAACGTTGCCAAATTTGTCATTGGCTGTTAATTGTACGCCGGTAACTACGAGTGGCGCAGTCGGACTTGTGGCCGTTTTTTTACAAGCTGTAGTAAATAAAACCAATACTAAAGCGATAGCAGTAGCGAGGCGGGGTTGTTTGTTAAGTTTCATCATTGCAGAGATTTAGTTAGTTAAAGTTTATAATCGTTACGCCCCAAAATCCCGAATGGTTGCTTCTAAAGCAAAATGTTTTTATTCCTGTTGCCAATCACAACCCCACGCAAAAAAAAATTTAATAGCAGGCAACCTTTTGGCAAAAACATCCGTGATACTTATAAATTCGACCAAATTTTATTGCAACTGATGCCTCGAACTGAAGCAGAATTACAAGAACTGATATCGGGCTGTTTGAAGCAAGATAGAAGAGAGCAAAAAATGTTGTACAAAACGTTTTATGGTTTTTCTATGAGCATTTGTTTGCGCTACGCAGGCAACCGTTACGAAGCTGCAGAAATTATGAACCAGGGCTTTTACAAGGTTTTTACGCATTTGGACAAATACGATTTAAGCAAGCCGTTTAAAGCCTGGATTGGCCGGATTATGATGAATACGGCGATAGATTATTACCGCAGCAACTTAAAATTGGCTTATGCGGACGACATCGAAAAAGCGGAAGATGTGGCCAACGAAGATTTTTCGGACAGGAAGTTGCTCTATAATGATTTGCTTGCGCTGATACAAAGCCTGCCTCATGCTTACCGAACCGTTTTTAATTTATATGCGATTGAAGGATATACGCACGAAGAAATTGGCGATTTACTGGGCATCAGCGCAGGAACATCAAAATCAAATTTGTTTAAAGCAAGAGATAAGCTAAAGAAAATGATTAAAGGTGCAGACGGACGAGACAGCAACATCAAAGGAAATAATTACGCTACCATTGTGGCTATCAACCCTGCAACCTTTAACGTTATTTATTTTAACAGATTTTTAGAATGAAAGCTTCTGATGAACATAATTTAGATCGCCAGTTTAGGGAAGGGTTAACCGGACCTAACGGAGATGTTGAGTTTAGGGAAGAAGACTGGGCCGCCATGGAAGATTTGTTGGATAAAAAACGGCGCAAAAAACCCGTGCCCGTTTGGCTTTACTGGTTTTGCGGAAGTGTAGCGGCTGTTTTTCTGTTGTTTTTTGGGTGGAAGCTTTTAAACCCGGTTATCCCGCCAGTTAATAAAATAGGAAAAACGCCTGTAAAAAAAGTAGTTCCGGTGATCGAAAATAAAGCTGAAGGACGTAATAAAATCGAAAGAAACAATCAGGAAACGATAGCTGCCAACCATCAGCATAAAATAGTAACCGATGGAAGTTTTGGTGATGAAGCCAAAAAAACAAGGCATAAAAACAGCATCACACAAAAAAGTACTTCGAATGCTTCCGATAAAATTTTGGTTGAAAATAAATCAACGGGAAATAAACCAAATGTAGCTGATAACAATACTGATGCTTCTTTTAGCAACCAAAAATCAGCAGCAGAAAAGCGTGCAGAACTGGCGGCAACCAGCGTAACAATCATCAATACAAAACAAAACTTATTGAGCAACCAAGCGGTAAAATTTGATACTTCTTTTATGGATAGAAATTTAGCAAAAGCAAAAGTTGCATCAGCAAAGGAGAAAAAAACAACAAAAACAATTGTTAAACGCGCACCTACGTTTTCTCTGGCAATTTTAACCGCGCCGGATGTAAACGGTGTTGGCTCTTTTACAGGAAGCAAAGTTGGCACGAATGCAGGTTTGCAACTTTCAGTACAGTTTGCCAAAAAATGGAGTGTTACAACAAGTGCTGTTTATGCCGCTAAACCTTACAGTATAAGCATCGAACAATATCAAACGGCGGCCACTTTTAAAGGTAAACAGGGAATGGTTGCTGCTGATTGTAAAGTACTGGACATCCCAATCAATATTAATTATCAGGTTTATAGTAAAAATAAAAACGCATTTGCTGCCGGTGCCGGGCTGTCTTCTTATTTCATGTTAAAGGAAAATTACAACTTGCATTTTACAGATAATACCTCCATTGATTTAAACGTAACTAACCAGAACAAGCACATTTTAAGCATATTAAACCTTAATACTACTTACCAACGTAAGGTTAGTTCTAACTTAAATTTATTAGTGCAGCCCTATTTAAAACTACCCTTAACATCAATTGGCTTAGAACGTGTTAAACTGCAATCGGCAGGTGTGGCAATAGGTATAGGGTGGAATTTTAGCTCGATAAAAACCAAATAACTAATGAAACATATCGCTTTTATTTTACTTGCCTGGTTAAGCTACCAGGCAGGGCAGGACACTTATGTCTGCAAAAATGCCAAAATCAGTATCTTTTCTAAAGCGCCGCTGGAAGATATTGATGCCGCTTCCAACAAAGGAACGTCTGTTTTTAACGCCGCCACCAACGAAATTGCTTTTAGTGTGCCGATGCGTTCCCTGCAGTTTCAAAAATCGTTGATGCAGGAACACTTTAACGAGAACTACATGGAAAGTGATAAATATCCAAATGCTTCTTTTAAAGGGCAAATTCAGGAAAAGTTTGATTACTCAAAAAACGGCATTTATGTGGTAAATGTAAAAGGCGTTTTGGATGTGCATGGTGTAAAACAGAACCGAACTATCCCCGGAAAAATAACGATAAATAATGGCGTGGTAAGCATCACGGCCGGATTTGATGTGCAATGCAAAGACCATAAAATAGAGATACCAAAATTGGTTTTCGAAAAAATAGCCGAAACCATCCATGTACAAGTTGCGGCAACTTATACAGCCCTTAACACATAAGTTAACCAAAACCTAAACTTAACCTGATGCGAAAAATTTTATTTTTAACCAGTTTGATGTTGTCTGTTTGTTTTGCACAAGCCCAGCAAACGCAGTCAAGCAACACCGATTCTTTGCTCAACTCTTTAACCAGCACAAACGAAGCAGAGCCGGTAATAGCAGCTTTTAAGTCAACCCGGCTCATCCTCACACCAACCACCGAAACTAACAAAAAGAAGAATTTAAATTTTATGGTGGTGCATCGTTTTGGCGATGTTGCAGGTGCGGCAGGAGGCGGCAAAACTTTGTATGGCTTTGATAACTCGTCCGACATTTATATTGGTTTTGAGTACGGCCTCACCGATAACCTGGATATTAATTTTGGCCGAAGCAAGTACGAGCAATTGCTGGAGTTAGGCTTTAAGTACAGTTTGCTGCACCAAACATCCAACAACAGTATGCCGGTTGCGCTTACGTTGCTGGCAAATGCTGGTTTAAAACCTTACCAGGTTACCACGAACGTGTTTGATGATTACACGAACCGCTTATCGTATTTTTATCAGGCTATTTTTTCGAGGAAGTTTTCTTCAAGGCTATCGCTTGAAGTTGCACCTTCTTTTTTGAGAGACAACCTGCCGTTTCCGTACATCAATGGTAACGAAAAAAATATTTTTGCCTTATCAGCAGCAGGCCGGTTTAAGGTAACCAAACACATGGGCATTGTGCTGGATTATGCCCATCCTTTTTCTTCTTTCAGGCGAAATAATACCAGCACGCCATTTTATGACCCGTTAGGCGTTGGCATCGAAATTGAAACTGGTGGCCATGTTTTCACCATGAATTTTACCAATGCCGAAGCTATTTCTCCCATTAATTACCTCAGCAGTACAACTTCAAACTGGGCAAAAGGACAATTTAGGTTTGGCTTTAACATCGCCCGGGTTTTTGATTTAGACCACAAACATAAAGGCACTTACAAATAGCATAATTCAATTTAAAACTTTAAACATGGAAAGAAAAGAGTTTTTATCGGCATTAAGTATCAGTTTGGCAGCAGTTTGCGTCGGCTGTAGTTTGGCTTCCTGCGGCAGTACGCCCAAAAGCGAAGATCCGGCACCTAAACCAACCACGCCTACGGGCAGCCTGGCTACCATTAACCTGGCTACGGATTTACCAAAAGTTGGTGATTCTAAAGTACTTAACGGGATTATTATTGTGAGGTTGGCGCAAAGCAATGCACCATCATCTTTTTCTGCCGTACAAGTAGCATGTACCCATCAGGGAACTCCTGTTAATTATAACACCGCTCAGGGTATTTTTATTTGCCCCAACCACGGCAGTAAGTTTAGTACCACCGGTGCCGTATTGTTAGGCCCGGCAGCAGTAGCATTAAAGCAATATACTGTGGTCATAACGGGAAGTACTTTAACTGTTTCGGCCTAAGTTTTTGGCACGGTAAAAGGAAAAGTATTAAGTTGATTTTAAAAGCACAGGTACGTTGAAAAACTAACTGGTACTTTTTTATGCCGATAAAAGAAGCATTGGTTTTTATGCTGATAATTTACTTAAAAATCTACTTTAAGCGCTTTGCTTGTCGGTTTCATCTTGAACGAAAAAAACCGATCCGGCAGAAAGAAAAAGGAAAACACCGGCCATTACCAAAGCATAAATAGGTTGATCATTAAAAAGATGTTTTACAATCAGGCCACCAACCACACCATTTAAAATTTGAGGGATGGTAATGGTAAAATTAAATATCCCCATGTAAACACCAACTTTGGTAGCCGGGATAGAGCTGGATAAAATGGCATAAGGAATGGCCAACACACTTCCCCAAGCCAAACCAATACCCACCATCGGTAAAATAAGCAGGTATTGGTTTTGGATGAAAAGCAACGAAATTAAACCCAAACCACCCATAACGAGTGCAAAAGCGTGCATTTTTTTCCGGCTCACTTTAGTCAGGATTTTAGGCAGAAGCAAAGCGTACACAGCCGAAACAGCATTGTAAACACCAAACAAAATGTCAACCCAGTTAGCTGCATTGTTATAATCTGCAGACGAAGTATCGCCTGCTTTGATGTGAAAAACATGGGCTGCAATTGCCGGCGTGGTAAAAACCCACATCGAAAAAAGCGCATACCAGGAAAAAAATTGCACCACTGCCAATTGCTTCATGGTTTTTGGCATGTGCACCAGGTTGTAAAAAACTTCGGCCATACCGCTTTTCTTTTCTTCGCCTTTTTCTTTTTCAATTTCCTCCGCATGAAAACTGTCGTATTCTTCCGGAGGAAATTCTTTTGTCCTGAATACCGTCCATAACACGCTAGCAATCAACACAACTGCACCTGCATAAAAAGAGTAGATCAGGTTGTGCGGCGCGATTCCCTGTTTCGCGGTTTTTGCAATGCCAAACCAATTTGCCAATACATAAGGCAGCAACGAACCAATAATAGCGCCCACGCCAATAAGTGAAGTTTGGATGGAAAAGCCTTCGTTGTGCTGTTCTTCGGGCAAATCATCAGCAACCAAAGCCCTAAAAGGCTCCATCGAAACATTAAAAGAAGCATCCATAATCATCAACGTGCTGGCGCCAATCATCACCGGCGGCAGTATGGCTGCCAACACAGAGGCATTGGGCATAAAAGCCAATGCTAAAGCAGCAAGGATAGCCCCGGTTAAAAAATAAGGTTTGCGGCGACCTAATTTTGTCCAGGTTTTATCACTGTAATGACCGATAATGGGTTGTATAATCATACCAGTAAGCGGTGCTGCCAGCCAAAACCAGGTTAAATGTTCTACATCAGCGCCAAAAGTTTGCAAAATCCGGCTCGCATTTCCCGTTTGCAAGGCAAAACCCATTTGAATGCCCAGAAACCCGAAACTTAGGTTAAACATCTGCCAGAAATTCATTCTTGGTTTTTGGGCAGCTTTTTTTGGGGCCTGTTCCATTATACTCGTATTTAGTATGATTTATAACCCCTCAAAATTTATTTGTTTGCTTTTTAATTTTATTTATGTTGATAAAAGTTTAACCAAGCCTGTAGCTCAATTTAATGAACCTGCGGTTTTCCATCACACGATAACAAACGCCGATGCTTCTTTTACCGGCATAAAATCAGTGTGGGTTTTAATTGATTTGGCTTGAACTGTTGTTGCTTGTTTCGGTCAACCATAGGTCATATTGCCGCGATATTAAACGATACCGTCATTCCTTTTAAAAACCCGATTTTATTACTGTTAAATATATTATGTTTGTGACAACATTAAATGTTATAACACATGAAAATATTAAATCTTATTTCGAGCCCGCGCGGTGGCGCTTCTTTTAGCATCAAATTAGCTGATGCCATTATCCAAAAACTACAAGCTGCCAATACTGGTAGTACAGTAAAGGTTCATAATTTAGTAAAAACGCCTTTTCCGCATTTGGAAGAAGTGCATTTAAACTCGTTTTTCACCCCAAAAGAAAACCACAGCCTGGAGCTTACCGAAGCCATTAAACATTCTGACGAAGCCATTGCAGAGATAACAGATGCTGATGTGATTGTAATAGGCGTGCCATTGTACAATTTTGGTATCCACTCTACTTTAAAAGCCTGGATTGATCACATTGCACGTGCTGGCGTAACTTTTCAGTACACCGCGAACGGTCCGGAAGGATTAATTAAAAACAAAAAGGTTTACCTGGCCATTGCTACCGGCGGTGTTTATTCTGAAGGCCCTATGAAAACTTATGATTTTACTGAACCTTATTTGCGTACGATTTTAGGTTTCCTCGGTATGACAGATGTTACGGCATTTAGGGTAGAAGGCGTAAACATGCCCGATTTGAAAGATCAGGCACTTGAAAAAGCGATAGCAAGCATTGCTATCTAAAGTCAGTTTTCGTATAAAGCGTTAACAAAACAAGCTGGTAAATTACTGGCTTGTTTTGTTACAATTATCTTAGCTTTATAAAATTTCCAATCGGTTTGAAATTTCCAATCCCGATAATGCTTCTTTTATCACTATAAATTTGTGAAAGCTGATTTTTAAACTTCATGCTGCAACAAAATTAAGTTAGCGTTTAAACAAACCATTCTTGTCAATATTTAATTTTTCTAACATATAAGAACTAGTTGCCTCCGACATTGGAAATATTTGTTCAATCCTCTTTATATCAGCATCGCTAAGATCAACATCTATTACCTTTACAACATCGTTTAATTGAGCAGGTGTTTTTGCTCCTACAATAGTCATCACATCTTCTCCCTTCGATAATACCCAGGCGATCGCCAGTTGAGATAGCGTGATGCCTTTTTCGTCAGCAATTTCCTTTAGTGCGTCCATCCTTAAAAGTTTATTGCTTAATAGATCAACCGCATCAGGAGACATCCTTTTACCTAAATTGGCTAATTTTTCTTGCGGTGCAGTTCCACCGATTAACCCGTTAAAAAGCACACCAAAAGCAACTACGCCAATCCCTAACTGTTGTGCAGCAGGTAAAAGGTCGGCTTCAATGCTACGATTAAGCAGAGAGTATTGAACTTCTACCAAACTGATTGGGTATGTAGCATTTGCCTTTCTCAAAGTTGCTGCATCCACTTCCGAAATACCTACATTTTTTACGTGTCCAGCTTTAACCAAATCAGCTACTGCACCAATCGTTTCTTCTACCGGAATATTGGAGTCAATCCGGGCAGGTTGATAAAGATCTATATAATCTGTACCAAGCCTTTTTAACGTGTAGCCGAGGTAGTTTTTTACTGCTTGCGGACGTACATCTAAACCATACATACGCCCGTCCAATCCAGTCATGGCTCCAAACTTTACAGATATAAATACCTCTTCCCGTTTCCGGGATTTTAAGGCTTCTTTAATAAGCATCTCACCTGCGCCGCTACTGTAAAAATCTGCGGTATTTAAAAAAGTAATGCCAGCGTTTAAAGCAGCATGTATGGTAGCAATGCCTTCGGTTTGAGATTTTGAATCAGCAGCTATCCCGGTGCCGCCTAAACCGATACGGGAAATTCTCAAACCGTTGGTTTTAATGTTCAAACTTTTCAAATATTTCATATTTTATCTTTTATAATTAAGCGTCTGTGTTTTAACAAGAGCAAAATTATCACGGTAAAAGCAATGATATCGGTAATAATCAAATTAAAAGCGGTACAAATCCAACAAAAGACTTGCAGATTTACAGCGAGTTGGACGAAATTTTTTTCATTTCAGAACGATATTCGAGTACACTTTTTCCGGTAGATTTTTTAAAAAGTTTAGAAAAATAGCCCGGATCGGTATAACCCAAGCTCCAAGCTAATTCTTTTGTAGACAGATCAGTAAAATAAAGTTTTCGCTTAGCTTCCAAAATAAGCCGGTTGGTAAGAAATTCTTTAGGCGAATTGCCCGTTCGGTTCTTTACCAATTGGTATAATGTATTTGCATTTATGCTTAAAGCCTGTGCGATTTTTTCTATAGTTGGTTGTTGCTGAAACGATTCTTCAATGTATTGTTTGAACTTGATAAACAAAGAAAGATTATTTTGTAATTGTACAGGTTTTTGCAAATGCTTAAAATAGGCAAAATTGCATTCTGTTAATAACACATGTAAATAGCTAATAACCAAATTTGTTTCCAAATTTTTATCTTCTATAACCTCAAACAGGAGCTTAAAAACAGCTACTACTCTTTCTTTTGAATGTTCATCTAAGTGGATAATGTTGGAATCAAAAGGATTAACAAAAAAATTGAAAAGCGTTGGAAAGTAGCTTAACAATTCTTTTCCAAAACTTATTTTGTAAAATTCGGCATCAGAAGAATTTAGCAAAGGTTTTGTGTGAATGAGTTCTGGCGTTACAAACAAAATTTGATTTTCGGAAACAATAACTTCGTTCCAATCTATCCTATGTTCTGATGAACCTTTTAAAACAAGCTGAATAAAAAAGAAATTCTTCCGAACAGGTTTATTTAACTCCTGCTGAATATTTTTTGGTAGCTGTATAGAATGATGCGAAAACAACCATAGTGGTAATCTACCATGTTGACTGATTCTATCCAAAATGGCTGCTTTTTCATTCTGTTTATCAGTATTTAAAAGTGCCATTTATATAATTATTGTTTAACATTTAATCATACTTCTTTTAACTGCATAAAAAATATTTAGCAAACTCTTCGGATGTTTGATTTAATTGCGCACAACTGTCAAAATAAACTTTTTCATTAAGAGCCTGTTTAAATTTCTATCATAAAAATTTATAATGCTTTTTTTATGCCTGTAAATTTTTGTTTTTAAGATATTGTTCCAATATAAAAAAGTACAATGAAGCAATGAATTTTATGCGGTAAAAGAAGCATGGCAAATAAGTTAAACAAAATTTAAACAGGCTGTAAGCATTAAAAATTTACAATAGTTTATCAGGCGTGATAGGTAAATCTCTCACCCGTTTGCCGGTTGCATTAAATACAGCGTTGGCAACTGCTGCTGCAACACCTACAATAGATACTTCCCCAATTCCTTTTGAACCCATTGGGTTGGTAATAGGGTCTTTTTTATCAATAAAAATTGCTTCGATTTGCGGCACATCGGCATTGGTAGCAACATGGTAATCTCCAAGGTTACTGTTTACGTATTTGCCAAAACGATGATCAAGCACGCCTTCTTCCATTAACGCCATGCCAATCCCCCAAACCACTCCTCCAATAATCTGGCTGCGTGCGGTAATAGGATTTAGGATTTTCCCGCCATCAACCGCCGAAACTACCCGTTTTACTTTAACCATACCTGTTTGAGGATGCACCCGCACTTCAACAAAATGTGTACAAAAGGCGTGAGCAGAATATTTACCTGAATTGGAAGAACGACCGGATTCGTGGGTAATTTCAAGATAAGGCAGGTTATGATCCTTTAATATTTTTGCATAATCGAGTGATAAACCACTTTCATTCCCGGCCATTTGGGTAAATTGTTCTTTTAAAATTGTACAAGTATCATAAACTGCCGAACCAACGGATGAAGTTGTCATAGAACCGTATTCGCCCGGCGCAGCAGGCATAGCAGAATTGCCCAATTCAAACTTAATGCGCTCAACCGGAATATCAATTACAGAAGAAGCAATTTGAACCATTACAGTTGCTGTGCCTGGCCCCATATCGCTGGTTGCACTTTGGATCAAAAGTGTTCCGTCTGCACTTAACCTGGCTTTTGCGGTGCAGTTTGCCCGTGCCGCATGGTAAGCGCCACTTGCAACACCATATCCAACCAACCAGCCATTATCCGTTAAAGTGCCCGGTTTCTGGTTACGCTTGTTCCAACCAAACTGCGCCGCTCCCTGTTCATAACATTCGTACAGGTACTTGCTAGACCAGGGCAAGTTACTATCCGGGTCTTTCTGGGCGTAATTTCTTTTCCGTAACTCTAAAGGATCCATATTTAATGCAAAGGCCAGTTCATCTACGGCTGATTCCAAGGCGTATACACCTGTTGTTTCTCCTGGCCCACGCGTATAAATTGGCGTACTCAAATTAAGCTGGGTTAACCTGTATTGCGTGTTTACGTTAGGGCAATCGTACAAAAAACTGGTTGTTGCGGTTATCCCTTCTGTAAATTGCTCATAAGTTGATGTTTCTCCGATAGCTTCATGCGTAATGCCAATCAGCTTACCATCAGCAGAAGCGCCCATGCCAATTTTTTGTATGGCCGGCGAGCGATAACCCACCATCGTAAACATTTGTTGGCGGTCTATAACCACTTTTAAGGGCTTGCCTATTATTTTACCGGCAATTAAAGTAGCTTTTGCAAACGGCCAAAGTGGCGAACCACTGCCAAATGCGCCTCCAATCACCTTTGAATAAACTTGAACGTTTTGCTCAGGAAGATTGAACAGCTTCATAATATCCTGTTGCATACTTTTTATGGCTTGCGCTTTGGTGTAGATGGTTACCTTGTCTCCTTCCCAAAAAACCGTTGCCGCAAAAGGCTCCATGGCGTTGTGCACATGTATTGGTGTGGTATATTCTGCTTCTATTTTTACAGGAGCAGAACGATAAGCATAAGCTTCACCGCGTGTATAGTCCCTTCGTTCTCCGTTAGCAGGCTTGTGCGTGTTTTTAGAATTGGCAGCAATGCTTGTTTGGTGGTCTTGCTGCTGATAAGTTATTTTAACTAATGATGCACCATATTGGGCACGCTCAAAAGTATTGGCTATTACCAATGCAACAGGTTGCCCGTTAAAATAAACTTTATCGTCTGCAAAGGGTTTAATTTGTGCTTTGGTAACTTTTGTTCCGCCTCTTTCATCAGAAATATCCAACCCATTTAAATGCGACAAAACCCTGATTACGCCCGGTGCTTTTTCGGCAGCCTTGCTGTCAATAGCCGTAATTGTTCCTTTTGCAATTGTAGAACTTACCAACACGCCGTAAACAAGGCCGGGCAAATGGTATTCTGCAGCATATTGGATAGCGCCGGTTACTTTTAAACGGCCGTCAACCCTTTTAATTCCATCATTTTTTGCTACGTCTGCTTTCATCGTTAAATAATCTTGCTTAGTTTTTTCGATACTTCTTTTATGGCCAATTTTTTAGGCTGATAATCAAACCTATTATTGAAAATATTAACCGCTCGATACGAAATTAAATGTAGCGTATTTTTTGTAAAAATGGCTAAGCTAAAAATAGCTTTTTGAGTAACTTACTGCAGCTTTTTAATGTAAATTTCTTGTTGTGATTACAATGAACGTTAGAAGTATAAAATTACGTACTTCTTTTACGGGTATAAAAACAGTAACAAAAAACGCCCGACAGATTTGCCGGGCGTTTTTTGTTATAAACATTCAAACTTACGTTAACTTAAAAACTTCCTGCAAAGTATCATTATTGCTGATGCTTACATTCATATCCGTAATCAGGCCGGTTTCTAAAGAATAAACCCAGCCGTGAATACTTAAATCCTGCCCGTTTCTCCAGGCATTTTGTACAATAGAGGTTTTAGTGATATTATCTACACTTTCAATCACGTTAAATTCTACCAAACGGTCGGCACGTTCTTTTTCATCTGCAATGGCATCCAACTCCGCAGCGTGCAACCGGTAAACATCTTTAATGCAGCGCAGCCAGTTGTCTATAATGCCAAATTGTTTGTTAGTCATGGATGCAATAACGCCGCCGCAGCCATAATGACCGGTAATGATTACATGTTTTACTTTTAACACGTTTACCGCATAATCTAAAACCGAAAGCATATTCATATCAGTATGTACCACAACGTTAGCAATGTTGCGGTGTACAAATATTTCTCCCGGTTTTGTATTGGTGATCTGGTTGGCCGGCACGCGGCTATCGGCGCAGCCAATCCATAAAACGGGCGGTTTTTGTCCGTTGGCCAGTTTGGTAAAATATTCCGGGTCTTCTTTCAAAGCCCTTTCTACAAATATTTTATTGCCTTCCAGCAGGCTTTCATAAGAGATATGGCTTGTATCGTGGATTTGGTTTTCAGTGTTCATAAATTTTTTTATTTAGGCCAAATGGCCGTATGGTTAAACATTAACAGATGGTTTATTTTTAAATGGGTACACCAGGAACTTGGTAAATTTGTGAAAAAGTACGGCAGATATATCGTAGTACAAAATGGTCAGCAAAATAAACGGGATAAAGTAAAAGATGCGGAAATCGTACCGTTCGAAAAAATAGCCGCCTAAAATACCGCCGATTAAGTAGAAGCACAAAATGGTCAAACGAATCATCAGCTTTTGTTTGATTGCCCCTGCCTGGCCTTTTGCCGCATGCAGGTATTCAGAAAGCTCGCCGCCCAAATCGGTAAACAGCCCGGTTAAATGTGTTGTTTTGACCAGCCCGCCCGAAATGGTAGAAACCAGCCCGTTTTGCAGCCCCATCGAAAACAACATCGTGCCAATAATCAGTTCGCGCTCCAACTGTGTTTCGGTATAATAATTATGCCCGTAAACCGCTACTACAAACAGGATGATGACTTCGATAAAAATAGGCACGGCATGTGCACGGTAACTGCCTCTGTTGCTATAAGCTTTGGTAATAAAGTTGGCCGTAAAAGCACCTAATAAAAACAGCAGCAGCCATAACGTATAAACCAAAATATCGTGGTGCTCTTTGTTCACAATTTTGCGGGCCAGCATGGCCACATGGCCGGTAATATTGCTGGTAAAAGACAGAAACGCAATTACGCCCGCCACATTGGTCATGCCGGCAACAAACGCCGTAGAAGAAGCCAGCATTAAGTTATCTTTAAGCGTGCGTTCTTCTTTCGCTTTTCTTAACATAAAATTAAAAATTAAGGTATTAAATTAAACGCTTGCAATAAATGTTTGTGCCGAAAAACAGCTATGCAATTAACCGGTTTTCAGCAAAAAATATAACAAATATAATTTAAGCAGCGTTGGGCGGCGGCGTTAAAACGGGCGGAAAATGGGTTTGCTTAAACAGGCTGGTCTGCTGTTTGTAAAGCATATTAACCCGGGTTACAACAGGAAAAAACTCGTAGGTAAATACGAAGGCTTCATCGGCAGCTTTTTTGGTTTTGATGATTGACTCTTTAGAATCCGAAGGTTTTTCGTCGTCTTTTTCCTGATCAATCAATGCCGCCGGTTTGGTTTGTTTTGAAAAATGGCCGATAAAAACAGCAGTTGCCGGAACCGATACCTTGACCATCAGGATCAAAATAAAGCACAAACAAACAGATATTTTAAAAGCCTTGTCCAGCATAATAGTGCAAAATAACAAAAATCCTTCGCTTTCAGTTCGGTACAAACATATAATTAAACAGGCAAAGCCAGCGTAAGTATTTATATTTTACTTTTGTTTGATAAAAAAAGATACATAAATAATCGCGGTACTTGCAAAAAAGCAAATTTTAAAGAAGTTTTATTTGAAGTTGATGCCTTATTTCCGTTACTTGCTGCTTCCTTTTTCCTGGGTTTACGGTTTGGTTGTTATCATTCGGAATTATTTTTACGATACAAAAATCTTCAAAAGCAATAAATTTGACCTACCCATAATTGTCATCGGGAACTTGGAAGTTGGCGGCGCAGGCAAAAGCCCAATGACAGAATTTCTGATCCAAACTTTAAAACCAAACTTTAAAATTGCCACGTTAAGCCGCGGTTACGGCCGCAAAACAAAAGGCTTTTTTTATGCCGATAAAAACAGTATGGCCGAAATGATTGGCGATGAACCGCGCCAGTTCAAACAAAAGTTCCCCAATATTACCGTTGCCGTTTGCGAAAGCCGCGTTTTTGGTGTCGAAAAATTGCAGCAGGAACACGATGTAATTTTGCTAGATGACGCCTTTCAGCACCGTGCCTTGGAGCCTGGTTTTAGTATTTTATTGTTTGATTATGGCAAGCTCGGCCAACCTCGTTTTTTGCTTCCCGCAGGAAATTACCGCGAACCTTTTTCGGGTAGAAAGCGTGCGGATG
>NZ_CALMAT010000138.1:0-11597 GCF_937859865.1 uncultured Mucilaginibacter sp. | reverse complement strand
CCGCAGAAAACCAGCAGCAAATCCGCAATAAAATGCTTCTTTTACCGCATCAAAATTTGTTTTTCACCAGCATTGTTTATCAGGATTTCCGGCCGTTTACGCTTTTGGCCGATGCTTCTTTTATCAAGCAAAAATCAGTGGTATTTTTATTGACGGGTATTGCCAATCCGCAACCGTTGCTGCAACATTTGCGTAAGCAGTTTGAAGCGGTTTATCTGCACAAATATCCAGACCATCATCAGTTTACCATCAAAAATATAAGTAAACTTGTTGCAGATTTTAACGCTTGTGCAACGGATAAAAAAGTAATCATCACAACAGAAAAAGATGCGCAGCGTTTACAAGAACCTGCTTTGCAAAAAGCGCTGGCCGGTTTGCCGGTTTTTGTTGCGCCGATTGGTTTGAATTTTTTGAATAATGCAGCGCCTGCGTTTAAGCAGTTAGTAGAAAATTATGTTAGAAAGTATCAGAAAAACAACCGCTTATATACAAAGCCGGATTAACGGTTTTGAGCCAGAAATTGGAATAATTTTAGGCACCGGTTTGGGCGGTTTGGTGAACGAAATGGAAGTGGAAAAGCAGTTGATGTACAGCAACATTCCTGATTTTCCGATTTCTACCTTAGAATTTCATTCGGGCAAATTGATTTTTGGGATGCTGGCCGGCAAAAAAGTGGTGGCCATGCAAGGCCGTTTGCATTATTACGAAGGCTATTCCATCCAGCAAATTACGTTTCCGGTGCGGATTATGAAAATGCTGGGCATCAAAGCTTTGCTGGTTTCTAATGCCAGCGGCGCACTAAATCCCGCATATAAAAAAGGCGATTTGATGGTGATCGAAGACCACATCAACTTGCAGCCCGACAATCCATTGCGCGGAAACAACAATGAAGAATTAGGCCCGCGTTTCCCGGATATGAGCCAACCTTACCGAAAAGATTGGATTGAAAAAGCCTTAAAAATTGCCGGTAAAAACAGCATTACCTGCCACAAAGGGGTTTACGTTTCGGTTACCGGACCAAACCTGGAAACTCGTGCCGAATACCGTTATCTGCGCATCATCGGCGGCGATGCTGTTGGCATGAGCACTGTGCCAGAAGTAATTGTGGCCAACCACATGAACCTGCCTGTTTTTGCCATTTCGGTTTTAACGGACGAAGGTTTTCCGGATGATTTAAAACCGGTTTCGGTGGATGAAATTATTGCTGTTGCCCACGCTGCCGAACCAAAAATGACTTTGATCCTGAAAGAACTGATTGCCGACCTGTGATATTAAAGCCGCTTAAATTTCTGTTTTTTCTGCTGGTTTGCCTGTATGCGCCGTCTGTTTACGCGCAATATGGCCGTACAACCAATTCTAATACCAACACCAATCCGTTCAATCAAAACGATACGACGAAAAGGAGGCCCGCAAAAGCTTTGACCGACGATCAGTTGCTGGACACTTTGCGCAAACGCGACGAGCATAAAGGCGATACGGTTATTTTTACCTCCAAATTTATCCGCGTAACCAACGAAAAGCTGCTGAACGACAGCACACAGGTTTTGCCTTTGGACACGACACTGACCAATTTTGAAAATTACAGTTCCTTGTACCAGCCGCGAAGCCCGAAAATAGGGTTGGGGAATTTAGGTTTGGCCGATCGGAATTTACTTTTTGAACCGATAAAAAAAGTAGGGTTTGATATTGGTTTGCATGCTTTGGATGATTATTTACTTCACCCCGAAGATATTAACTACTACCGCGCCCGCACGCCTTTTACCAATTTGTATTACGTAAACGGTGCCTTAAAAGAACAGGTTTTCCGTGTTACGCATACGCAAAACATCAAACCAAACTGGAATATTGGCTTCAACTTTAACCGCATTGGTTCGGTTGGTTTTTATCCGCGGCAAAAAGCAGACCACCTGGAAGCCGCTATTTTTACCTGGTACGAATCGAAAAGCAAACGCTATAATTTACTCGGTAACCTCAATTTTAACAACTTAAAACAGCCCGAAAATGGCTCTATCCTCAGCGATTCAATTTTCAACGGTTCTTCGGGCACGACTGGCACAAGCGGTTCGTTGTCTAAAAGTTCGCAGCCGGTAAGGCTCAATAATTCGCGCGATAACTGGCGCAACAACAGCATTTACATCAAGCAGTTTTATTACATCGGCCGCACAGAAGGTTTAAAAACGGGCGCAGGTTCGTCTTCCAGCGTGTTGCCTACGCAGCGTGTTTCGCATACTTTTACTTACAACACGCAGAAATACACGTATTTGCAGGACGAGGCCGATCAGTACCACGTTTTTCCGCTTGCAAGGTTTGATTCGTTGTACTCGCGCGATTCCGTCATGGTCAAACATATCCGCAACGATTTTTCTTACAGTTTTTACCTTCGGGGAAATGCTGTAAAGTTTGTGCGCAACGAGTTGAAACTGGATTTGGGTTTGGTGCACGATTATTACAACTACAGCCAGTACGTGCGGCAGCCGGGGCAACTGGCCACTTCCAACTATCAGCAATTGGTAAACCACACTTCATTTCAAGACATCACTTTAAAAGCACGTTTGGGCTATAATTTAAGTAACCGTGCCGCTTTGGATGCCAATTTTCAGCAGGTAACTTTGGGCAGGGAGTTTGGCGATTATTTGTACGATGCCAAACTGAATGTTTTGCTGGGCAACAAAATTGGCCGCGTAATTATGGAAGGTTATACGCAAAGCAATACGGCGCCCATCATTTTTACCAACTGGACTTCCAGCCATTACGATTTCCATAACAGCTTCAGCAAACCAAAAACCACCAGCTTGTCTTTCAATTATCAAAACGACAAGTTGCAGTTTGATGCCAAGGCCGAATACTTTTTGCTGAACAATTACCTGTATTTTCAAGTGCCGCAGGATTCTTTAAATAATAACCCGAAGGCAATGCAAAATAGCGGTGCAATCAGCTTGTTAAAAATCAGCGTTGGCAAAAACTTTACCTGGCGCAGCTTGCATTTGGATAATTATTTTGTTTACCAAAAAACAGATAACACCAACGTTTTGCGCACGCCCGAATACTACGTTTACAGTAGTTTTTATTACACCAAACGTTTTTTTAACGTACTGCACACCAATATGGGTTTTGCGGTAAGGTATAATTCAACTTATCTCGCACAAGCTTATGCGCCGGGAATTGGCCAGTTTTACAATACCAATTCAGCAAACAACGTTACGTTCCCAAGTTACCCGGTGGTTGATTTTTTTATCAAAGGCACTTTACGGCGCACCAACTTGTTTTTAAAATACGATTATGCCAACCAGGGCTTGTTTAGCAAAGGGTTTTACACAGTAATTGCCCCCGGCGGTAGGAGCGGTTACCCAATGCAGGACAAGCTTTTGAAATTTGGCGTGAGCTGGAATTTTTATGATTGAGGCTTTGCGCTGTCATTTCGCCGCTCTGTCATCCCGACGATAGGAGGAATCTTCTTCAAAGCAGTTTAGCTTTTATGGTTGAAATAAGATTTCTCCCTTCGGGTCGAAATGGCAAAGCGGATGCTTCTTTTACCGGTGTTTTTTATGCGCCTTGTTCTGTCATCCCGACGATAGGAGGGATCTTCTTCAAAGCAGTTTCAACTTGTGTTTTTGAAAGAAGGTTTCTCCCTTTGGGTCGAAATGACAAGGCGGTCAGTCATTCTGAGCTTGTCGAAGAATTCATCGGGCATGCTTCTTTTACCACTATAAAATTAGTGTCCCTGTTATTTATCCAAAAATAGCCGATCCCAATTTTTATGTGATAAAAAAAGCATCAGCCAAAAATCTTTTGCGGTTATTGAACCCTTTGCAACTTAACCTTATCGGTAGAAGTGTAAACAAGCGGATATTTTTCGAAAACCACGTTGCTGGGGTCTAAACCAAAGTTTACATCTTCGCGCACGCCCACAGATTTAAGGTTGTAATAACTGTTGATGAACAGGTTTTGCCAGAAAGGCAACTGGTTGTCAAACGATAAATAGGAGTTTACCACCACAAACTTGTAACCGCCGATCGGGTTCCTTTCAAACTTAATTTCTTCGCAGTCATCGCGTTTCAGTTCTCCGGTTTCCATCAGTTCTTTCACTATTTTCCTGAAAAACAAATCTAATTTTGGTTCAACCCTAAAACCCAGCCGGAAAGTGATGTGATAAGCATCGTTTTTGGAAAGCTTATGCACTTCGTACTGTAAAGTGTAAGGGTCGTCGGTGATTTTCACATAAAAAAACCAGTAAACATCGGCCCTTTTTAAGGGCGAAGTAAAGATTGAGTTTAAGGTTTTGTTTTCGATTTTTCCTTTTTGCGACGAAAACGTAAAATAGATCAAATGGGTGGAATAAGTATCAATGGTGGTGCTGTGGCTAAGTTCAACCAGCTTTTCCAGGTTTTCCGGCTCCCATTCACTGTAAGTAATCAATTTATTTTGGGTGATCCTGCCGCGCCGCCAAATCAACATAATGGTAGCAATAGCACTGCCCATCAGCAGCATAATCCAGCCGCCTTCGGCAATTTTTTTAAGGTTGGCAATTAAAAAGGAACTTTCGACCGCTAAAAACATGAGCATGGTAGGTATGATGGCCGCCAAAGACCACCTGCGCGACAGCATAAAAAGCGTGATCAGGAAAGTGGTGGAAAGCATGGTCAGCGTTACCGAAAGGCCAAAAGCAGCTTCCATTTTGGTTGATTCTTTAAAATACAGCACTACGCCGATGCAGGCAACCATTAACGACCAGTTGAAAAAAGGGATATACAATTGCCCTTTGATGGCACTGGGGAAAATGATTTTATGCCGCGGCCAAAGCCCTAAATGGATGGCTTCGTTGGCTAAAGTAAAGCAGCCACTGATGAGTGCCTGGCTGGCAATAATGGTTGCAAAAGTGGAAAGCACAACGGCCGGAATATAAATAGGCAAAGGCACAATGTTGAAAAAAGGACTTAAACTGTTTGCTTTGCCGGCACTTAAAAGCCAGGCCGTTTGCCCGGCATAAGAAAGGATGAGCGAAGTTTTGATAAAAATCCAGCTTACGCGGATGTTGTTCCGGCCAACGTGGCCCATATCGCTGTACAAAGCTTCGGCACCGGTAGTACAAAGAAATATGCCGCCAAGCAGCCAAAAACCCTTTGGGTAATGCACCAATAGGTTAATTCCATACATTGGGTTTACTGCTTTTAGCACACTAAAATTTTTGCTTAGTGCCAGCAAGCCTATCACGCCGATAAAACTAAACCAAAGCACCATCACCGGCCCAAATATTTTGCCTATTTTTTGTGTCCCAAATTGCTGGATCACAAACAGGAAGATTAGAATGGCAATGATGATCGGTATCGTATCCAGGTGCGGGTAAAATAACCGGAGCCCTTCAATTGCCGATGCTACCGAAATAGGCGGCGTGATAATACCATCTGCCACCAAAAACGAACCGCCCAGAATGGCCAGGATCACCGCCCATTTGCCATAATAACGTTTTATCAAGGCATAAAGTGAAAAAATCCCGCCTTCGCCGTGGTTGTCGGCCTGCAAAGTAATGAGGATGTATTTGATGGTGGTTTGCAAGGTCAGCGTCCAGATCACGCAGCTTAATACGCCCAATGCTTTGGTTGGGTTGATGATTTCGCCGGGGTCAAAAATAGCGGTGTAGGTGTATAAAGGGGAAGTGCCAATGTCGCCGAAAACAATGCCAGTCGCAATCAGTAAACCGGCAACTTTTACTTGCGATTGAAATTGCTGAACGCTGGTGTGGGTTGCCGTTTCCATAAAATTCTTCGCTTAAAAACTGATTAAAGTTAAACAAAGAATTTTGGCAACTGTTGCCGGGAAAAGGAATTTAAGTTTTGATGAAAGGGATCAGGATTAGTACCACAAGATTTATACTGATAAAAGAAGTATAAACACTTACCTGAGTTTTAATAAAACTTTAATTAAACTGCATAAACCGAAGCTTTTTGCAGCTGTTCGGCTAAGCGGTGCAATGTTTCTTCGATTTTTTTAGCCTGATTTAACGACGGATGCTTAACACCAGATGCATATTGGCGCAACAAACCAGCATTAATGGCCGCATACTTTGCAACTTTACTAATGTTTAAAAAATCGAATTCCTGAAACAGCGCAAATACATCATAAGTAGGCTCAAAAGCTACAGTTTCAGGGTCAACATCTTCAAATTCTTGTAAACGAAGCTTTAATTTATTTTCGAGGTCGGCAAGATCAATCCCATGGTTAGCAATTAAATTATTGTTGTACTTCACACTTCCCCACAAACCTTCATCTCCTTTTTCGATGACTAACTCTACTTTTATCTTTTCCATCGTTGCAATTTTGTAATCAATAAAAACAGCATCTTATTTTAATCCTGCCTGTTTTAATATAGCGTTTAATGTTCCTTTTGGAATATCGCCTCCATGAACCGGAACGGTTATTTTCCCTAATTTGTTAGGATGAATCAATTGTAAATGGCTGCCTTTCTGATCTTTTTCTTCCCAGCCGTCCTGTTTAAGCAATTTGATCAGCTCCTTAACTTTCATTAATCAAAGGTAGCGAATGTGCTACTAACAATCTTAATTATATGTTGCTAAAAACAGCATAGGTCTTCTGTTTTTTTTTCTTCGGAAATTAAACAGAAATAGATTTTCATAAAAATGCTTCTTTTAACCATCAAATTTACATGACTGATTCTAACAGTTACATTTGCATGGTTAAAAACATGATTTATGAAATTAGCATTTAATCTTTTTTTAGTTTTTATACTGTTTGTACTTTTTTCAAAAATATCTTTCGCAAAAAACGTGAGGAACTCAAAACGACTTGTGGATACAATCCTTACCTTTCACAACGATACTTTATTTTCAAATATCGAATTTAAAATTTTCATCGGTCAAAAGCTTACGATTGGAAAAGGTTCAGATGATGGAAGATACCAAACCGTGTCTTTTAAATCTCCTTTTGCCTTGCCAACCCTATTAAACAGAAATCTAGATATTAAAAACAATATTGAATACCAAAATGATCCTTCTTTACGTGATCAAGATAAAGTAAAAGAGTCTTTAAATATTGGACAACCGTTGATTGTTACAAAAATAAAATTAACAGGTAACACAAAACGGGGGTTTCATTATCTTCTTTATTTAGCTACCGGAACTTCTTCTTTTTCCAACAAATTTGTTTGTGGTGATATTTCTTATGCTTTAAAATTGAAGGAGCTTTTAATTCAATAATCAGGTCAAGCTTCTGCTATAATTATAACGGTAACAATTTTCCACCGATAAAAACAGCATCGCATCAAGTCTTCTGCTTTTTTTCTTCGCCGCCGGAAACAAAACGTTGTTTAAAATCAAGCGGTAGCCGGGAGAATTGGGGTGCACATAACCAAAACGCCGATCCGATTCAGCTTCTAATTTATGATAACCAGAACAAATTGTAAGCAAATGGTATTGTTGTTTTAACTACATTTTTTAATGCAGTATATGTTTAGTTAATTATAAATACAAATCAAATTTCAATACGATGAACAACGAGACTTTTGTTCAAAATAATAAGTTACCTGTAACAGACAGCGGATTGATAGCTGTATATGAATCAAACATGGTTTGGAACGGTGTAACAACTACAAGTGACGGCCGTGTGTTTGTTTGCTTTCCTCACCTTGAAAGTAATGCAGGCATCAAAATTGGAGAAATACTTTCAAATGGAACAGTTGTGCCTTTTCCAAATGAGCAATGGAACAGTTGGAAGGTTAGTGAAGACCCAACTGAAAAGTTTGTGCGCACTAATTCACTTCGTATCGGCCCTGATGGCAATCTCTGGATAGTAGATACCGGCTGTCCAACGTTTGGCTCGGCTCCTATAAAAGGTGGTGCCAAACTGGTTGTTGTCGATATAAAAAAGAACGAAATATCCCGCATTATTTCTTGCGACGATTTTATTAAAAAAAATAGTGCCATAGATGATTTACGAATCGGGAAGTCATTTATTTATGTTACCGATGCTGGAGAACCTAGCCTAATTGTGATTGATTTAAAAACAGGTAAAGGAAGGCGGGTTTTAGAAAACCAAATTTCTACAACAGACAGCCGTCCAATGTATGCAGAAGGCAAGGTTATGATGGAACAAGGCGACAAAGAATTCCGTCTTCACGCAGATCAACTGGAGCTGTCGCCCGATGAAAAGTTTTTATACTTTCAGCCTGCATCAGGGCCTATGTTTAGGATTGAAACAAAATTTCTAAACGACCCTGCTTTAACAGCTATAAATTTATCGGCAAAAGCAGTGTTATGGTCCTGCACGCCCACTACCGGTGGAACGGCAATGGACTTAGATGAAAATATATATGTTTCTGATGTTGACCATCTTCAAATACTTAAAATAACACCAGAAGGAAAAAGCAGCATACTGATTAAAGACGATAGGCTGACTTGGATTGATGCTTTATGGATTGATGGTGAAGGTTACTTATGGATGCCCGAAGCACAATTAAACCGTACCGCTCCGTTTCAAAATGGCATATCCAGGGTTGTTTTTCCGGTACATATTTATAAACTTAAAATTGATGTCAAACAGATCAAATATTAGCCGCATGGTTTAATCTGCTCCTTTTATTCTCCAACTCGCTGGGGGTTGCAACCCCATCCTTTGAGCTTAGGGTTTCTAATCAAACAACATCTTTTTTAAAAATTCACTCAACTTTTCCACACCCAACTTCTCCGCCAATTCATTCAAATCTTTAGCAACTGTATCAACCAA
The DNA here is from genome assembly GCF_937859865.1 of uncultured Mucilaginibacter sp. Lineage (GTDB taxonomy): Bacteria > Bacteroidota > Bacteroidia > Sphingobacteriales > Sphingobacteriaceae > Mucilaginibacter_A. The sequence continues at coordinate 2,861 of NZ_CALMAT010000138.1, read as the reverse complement.
ACGAATACACTTTATACCCAATTGCAAAATCTATCATCGAACCATTAAACTATTCGAAAATAACAAGTTGGAAAAAATGTGGCAATCACATTTGCATCAACTGCGCAAAAACCAATTAATACAACTTTAAAATGAATTATTATCTGGATAATTATGGGCATGAAGTAGGGGTAATGCTTCTTTTATCAATATAAAATACAAAAGGTATAATCGAGAGGGTTAAGCCTTTTGCATTTATATAAGGGAAGTATCTTTTCAAATTTATGCCGATAAAAGAAGCATGGCCGGAAATGCGATCTAATCAAATCTGTAAACAATACTTTTCAAATTTCTACCGATAAAAACAGCATCAGGTTTTCTGCTTTTTTTTCTTCGCCGCCGGAAACAAAACATTATTTAAAATCAAGCGGTAGCCGGGAGAATTGGGGTACAATTTTAAATCGGTTGGTGGGTCGCCGATGGCGTGCTGGTAATCTTCCGGGTCGTGGCCGCCGTAAAAAGTCCATTGGCCTTTGCCGTAATCGCCGTGGATGTAACGCGCTTCCCCAGCCGATTTTAATTCGCCCAAAACCAAAACGCCCGGCTTTAACAGATCTTTGCGGAAAGCTGTTGTCAAGCCCATAAACCCTTTGATTACCTTATCGTGGTTTTGGGTGAGCATGGAAGGAACAACATCCCATTTGGCAGAAAAATCAAACAAAGTAAAAAAATCCTGCGGACGATCTACCGTTCGGGTAGCCGTTACATCAATGTTGCTGAAGCTGTGGCTGTACGGGTTTTCGTCCAGCTTAAAGTTTTGGAAAGCAAAAGTTTTAGTGAAATCGAGTTTGGATTGTGCATTCGGGTCGGCTGCATCACCGTCAAAAATACGTTCGCAAATGTCCGTTCCTTCGGCAGCCAAAGCAATATCAAAAGTATCGGTGCCAGAACACATCGCAAATAAAAAGCCGCCGCCCGAACAAAAATCACGGATGTTTTTGGCCACGGCCAGCTTCATTTGCGATACTTTTTTGAAGCCTAATTTTGCAGCTAATGCTTCCTGCCGCTGCTGGTCTTCAATGTACCACGAAGCCGTGTGAAAAGCGGTGTAAAACTTGCTGTACTGGCCGGTAAAATCTTCGTGGTGCAGGTGCAGCCAGTCGTATTTGGGCAATTCTCCTTTGATGATCTCTTCATCATACAAAACCGTGTACGGAATTTCGGCATACGTTAAAACCAGCGTTACGGCATCGTCCCAGGGCAGCTTGCTTTTTGGGGAATACACGGCCATTTTAGGCGCTTTTTCCAGTTTCACCAAATCCATATTGGCGGAAGGATCGGTAATTTCGGTTAAGATCGAAGTAACTTTTGCATCGGCCAAAACCTCGTAACTTACACCTCTGATCTTGCATTCGGCTTCCGATTTCTGATCATATTTCAACATAAAACTGCCGCCACGGTAATTGAGCAGCCAGTCTACTTCTTCACCATTTTTTAAAACCCAGAAAGCAATGCCGTACGATTTTAAATGGTCGTGCTGCGTTTCGTCCATCGGGATTAAAATGGAAGCCGCATTAACCCTGACAAAACCCGTTAAACCTAAAATTAATGTGATAAAAACAGTACGAAAACGCCTCATCCTAAATAACTCTTAATTTAATATTAACTCCAAAATACTAACTTTGCCCTTCTTAAACGAAAAATGAGCAAAGCAATTATCAAAACTGAAAAAGGCGACATGACGGTAGAATTCTACGATCAGGATGCGCCGAATACGGTAGCCAACTTTACAAAATTAGCAAAAGATGGCTTTTATAACGGCGTAACCTTTCACCGGGTTATCCCGAACTTTATGGTGCAAACCGGCGATCCGCTTTCTAAAGATCCGGCAACTGCTTTCCGTGCGGGCAGCGGTGGCCCAGGCTATAAAATTGATTGCGAGCTAAGCGGCGGCAACCAATACCACGACCGCGGCGTGCTTTCGATGGCGCATGCCGGCCGTAATACCGGTGGCTCGCAGTTTTTTATCTGCCACAGCCGCACCAATACCGCACACTTGGACGGCAACCATACCGTTTTTGGAAAAGTAATTGACAATGTAGATGTGGTAGACCAGATCCGCCAGGGCGATAAAATTACAAGCGTAGAAGTGATTGAAGGATAGGAAAAAGTTGTAAGTTTTAAGTGATACGTTTAAGTGGCGTGTAAACCTTTATGCTTCACCGCCATCTAAACGTATAACTTAAAACGTAAAACCCAAAGAAAATGAATTTACAGGGAATAGTATCCGTTTCCGGGAAACCGGGCTTGTGGCGCGCGATGGCACAAAGCAAAACCGGGTTTATATTGGAAAGCTTAGACGCACAGAAACTGAAATTGGTTGTGAACTTAAACACCGCAAAACTGGCAGCATTGGAAGAAATCACGGTTTTTGGCGAAGAGGAAGATTTAAAGCTGACTGATATTTTTGAGCGGATGAAAACGGCAGAAAACACTCCGGATGCCAAAAAAGCAGACGGAAAAGTGTTGCGTGCTTTTTTTCGGGAAGTAGCGCCAGACCACGACGAGGAGAAAGTTTATGCTTCGGATATCAAAAAGATCATCAGTTGGTTTGAGCTATTAAAAAACCGGCCTGAGTTTAAGGCAGTGCCGGAAGCTGCGGTTGCTGCAACCGAAGCCGGAAACGATGGCGAATCAGGGCAAGCGTAACTGCTTTTCTGTCATTTCACCCCAAAGGGAGAAATCTTTTTTAACCAAAAGGCTAATTTTTAGGTGGTAAAAGAAGCATGTCATCTTATCGCTCTGAAGAAGATTTCTCTCTTTGGGCCGATTTCTATGATCTAAGCAACTGCTTTTTGATAATTATTTTCATACATTCTATT
>NZ_CALMAT010000137.1 GCF_937859865.1 uncultured Mucilaginibacter sp. | reverse complement strand
TTTAAGGGCACAAAAACCACAAAAAGACAATGAATTTTATATGGTAAAAGAAGCATGGCAAATAAGGCTAACAAAATTTAAACAGGCTCTAAAAAAACAAATAGCAAGTTGACTTTTTTTAACCCTGCTGTTAGATATTATAATTGATACTTAAAACTTAAAAAAAGACATACAAGTAAACGCTGCAATTATTACAACCTTTTAATTGTTTAAATTGAAACAATGCTTGTTTATCTATGTTGACCTAAAAAAAACAATTTTATCATCCAGGCAGTTTTTGATTTGATAATTTGTTTATCATTGTTGATTATAAACTCACATACAATTTTACATGGCAAACGTAACAGAAAAAGAGATCGTTGCTTATCTTAAAGATAAGATCAAAACCATCCAATCAGAGGCTAAAAAGTACGAAGACTTGTTGAATGCTTTTAGCAGTGCTTCGCCGTCAAAATCGGCCAAGCAATCCAAAGACAATATTTTGGATGCGGTGATGGAACAAGCAGAAGACAAAGAAACTGCTGCAAAACCAGCAAAAAAGAAAGAAGCAAAACCTGCAAAAACCCCAAAGGCCCCGAAAGCTTTGGAAGTTCCGAAAGAATATACCCAAGACTTATCTTTAGGCGGTAAGATTGCATTTGCTTTGAATGAAATCGGCGAAGGTTTCGGACAGGACATTGCCAATGCAATGGCTCAATATGAACCGCAAAGCGACGGCGATAAATTGTTTAAACAAATTGCAAGTGTACTTTCTAACCTGAAATCAAGAGGCTTGTTAACAGCAACTAAAGAAGGCAGAAGAGACAAATATTCTTTGCCCAAATAAAAAGCAAAAAGCTTTTAGTTTTTTAAACAACAGAGGTTGTGTGTTTAGTTACACAACCTCTGTTGTTGTTTTACAGGATTTTTAAATTGCCTTTTGGCTTTGCCCATATAACTTCTGTTTCATTTAAATTGCAATAAATTTAGGGCGATAAAAGAAGCATTCTTTGTTATTGTTTATTTGGGTTGAATCAAATTGTTTCTATCAAAAAAGCCTACCAAATTTATGATGGCAGGCTTTTTCGGCTTTTGTGGCCATGCTTCTTTTACCGCCCTAAATTCATTATCTTTCTTTGTACAAGTGCAGTTTCAGCCCCAATTCAAAACTGCCGTTGGTATAAGTTTTTAAAGGCGAGGTTTCGGTGGTATAAAAAAGCATCAGTTGTACATTTTTGCTGATGTTGGCGCCAAAACCAAAACTTTCACTTTGGCTGCTATGGTACATGGTGTAAAAGTGCAGCAATTCGTTTTTCAAAGTAAAGTTTAGGCCAGCATCAAAAATATCTTTGTAACCTTCTACCCTGCGGTAAACAATTTTAGGTTCGATGGTAGATCCGTCCAGCACATTTTCAAGGCCAAACTTATAACTAACGGCCGTAAAAAAAACAGAGCGGTCTATACCCAAAATAGCGGTATTGTTCCTGAAAAAATGGTTGAGGTTTGGGATAGCGCCCTGAACTGTTAAATTGTTGCTGGTGTAGGATGCGCCAAAATCGCCGTCCAGGTAAGCACGCTGTTGGTTGTAACGGTCAACCTGCGCATCGCCCTGGTCGCCGTTTACACTGTTATAATCAATCCGCACGCTGGTTATCCCACCAGAAAGGCCAAAGTTTAATTGCTGGTTGTTGCTTCCTAATTTTACATGATAAGCATAAGTGGCCAGGGCGCGCGTTTGGCGCAGTAAACCGGTTTGGTCGTTACTTACGTTTAGCCCAAGTCCAACATTTTTACCGGCGTTATAATCCAAAGTTGCCACTTGCGTGCGCGGGCTGCCCGGCATGGTTGCCCATTGCTGGCGTATGCCCAGGTTTACGTTTAGCCCTTTGTCCAGCCCGGCCATTGCAGGGTTGTTTAAGTACTGGTTTTGATAGTACATGGCGGAATAAGGGTTTAGCTGCGCCGATACTGTTTTTACCTGCATAAAAACAGCAAGCAGCAAGGTTGCTTTTAAAATATGTTTTACCTGTTTTACAATCAGGGCTGGTGTTGATTTTTTCATGTTTGCTATTTTTTTGGTCAGGGTAAATGGCTTCAAACTCGTTCTATCTGTTTCTCAAAATGGTGATAAAACCTTTGATCAGTCCTTTGCCCGGGCCAAAGTCAATCACATAATAATAAGTGCCTTCGGCAAGTGGTGCGCCGTTGTAAGTACCGTCCCAATCGTTGTTGTAATGGCTAACCTTGTTTAAAAGCCTGCCGCCTTTATCAAAAATCGAAACCGTGTTGTTCGGGTACAAATCCAAGTTTTTAACCACCCAGGTATCATTTTTGCCATCAGCGTTTGGTGTTAAAATATTTGCAGGTTGAAGGATCGAATAATCATCGGTTACGTTGATGGTAATGCTGGCCGTGCTGCTGCAGCCCGAGGCATTGCTGGCCGTTACCTGGTAAGTTGTAGTTTGATTTGGACGGAATTTAATCACCGCCGAACTGCTTGTACCGCCCACGTTTGGCGAGGTGTTCCAACTGTACGTGCCGCCACCACTTGCCGTTAGCGTTACGGTTTCGCCTTTGGAAATTTGCAGCCCTTTATCGGCATTGATTAATGCAACCGGAAGTTCGTTTGCTCTTATGGTAAACGTTTGGCTAAAGGTATCTGTTCCGCCGTTTGCCGTCCCGCCGTTGTCTTTCACGGTTACGTTAACTGCTGCAGTTCCTGTTCCGGCCAACTGATAGGATAAAGTAGCTGTGCCAGCCGAAACGGAAGAAATATTTAAACTGCTAAACAAACCTGGATTATTTGAACTGACACTTAACGTAGTGCTTTGTGCCGTTTCCGGGCCTGGGGAAATACCGTTTAAAGCGATGGTTTGTGCAGCAGTTGTAGAACAGATTTGCTGATTGGCAATAGCGGCAAGCGTTGGTGCTTCGTTTACATCAGATAAATTGATGGTGATAATCTGGTCCAGGTACAAGCCGTACTGGTTGGTTGCCCGCACCAAAATACTGTAGATTGCTTTTTGCTCGAAGTCCAGGCTTTTGGCAGTAACCACTTTATTTCCCTGGATACTGAACGAGGAATTATCGGTGCTTCCGTTACCTGTGATTAAACTATAAGTATAAGTTGCGTTTGGATCAGGCGAAGTAGCATTTAATGTTCCTGTCAATGTTCCTGCAGGCTGGTTTTCAAAAATAGTTGCCTGTGCCAAACTTACACTGCTGATAGTTGGGTTGGTTACGCTAAAAGTACCGGCTACATAAGTAATGTTATAATTAGCTGATGACGCACTGCTTACGGTAATGGCATAAATACCGGCAGCCGAAGTGGCGGAAGCAGTGGTGCTTACGGTAGGTTGTGTGCTGAGGCTTGTTGCATCATCTCCATTCACAAAACCACTATAAGTTATGGTCAATGCAGGGTTGGCGGTTCCGAGTGTTTTGGTTTTGTTATCGGCTGTGATGGTTAAGGCGGCCGGATTTACGGTCAACGTTTGCTGTACGTCTGCTGCTGCCTGATAATTGCCGTTTGCTGGTTGCGAAGCTGTGATGACTGCTGTTCCGGCAGAAAGGATATGCACCTTTCCCGCCGCATCTACCGTTGCCACTGCCGGGTTGCTGCTGGTATAAGTTATCGGGAGCGAAGTATTGGTACTTGATGTATTGACATTGAAATCAGAGTCTCCATAGTTTTTTGCTGTTAAAGCAGGAAATGTGATGCTTTGTGCGCTTGGTAAAACAGTAAACGTGCCAGCTTGATAAGTGATGGCGTAATTGGCACTTGCGGCACCTGCAACTGTGATCGGATAAGTACCTGCTGCAGAAGTAGCTGTTGCGGTTGTAGAAACTACAGCAGGGGTACTTAAACTGGCAGGCGTATCACCGTTAACAAAACCACTGTAACTTATGGTTAATGCAGGGCTGGCAGAACCGTAAGTTATTGTCTCATTGTCGGCTGTAAGGGTTAAAGGTGCTTGGTTAACGGTTAGCGTTTGCTGCACGTCTGCCGCTGCCTGGTAATTGCTGCTTCCGCTTTGCGAAGCGGTAATAATAGCTTTTCCGGCCGAAAGGATATGAACCCTTCCCGCAGCATCTACCGTTGCTATTGTTGGGTCGCTGCTGCTATAAGTAACAGCCGAACCGGAAGACGCAGAGGCGGATAAATTAAAATCTGCATCACCATAAGTTTTGGCAGGTATGGAAGCAAATGTTATCGTTTGATTGTTTTTTGCAACAGTTAATGTGCTCGACTGATAAGTGATGTTATAATTCGCACTTGCAGCACCAGCTACTGTAATTGGGTATGTACCCACTGCTGATGTTGTAGTTGCCATAGTGCTAACAGTAGGTTGCGTGATTAAACTGGCTTGGGTATCACCATTAACAAAACCGTTGTAACTTACTGTTAATGCAGGATTAACTGCTCCGTATGCTTTTCTTACACTATCTGCCGTTACAGTAAGGGCGGCTTTGTTAATTGTTAATTGTTGATTGATATTGGTTGTGGCGATATAATTACCATTGCCAGGTTGCGAAGCCGTAATGGTAACAATTCCGGCAGAAACAATATGAACGTTTCCTTGTGCGTCCACCGTTGCCACGGCCGTATTGCTGCTACTGTAAATTACCGGCAAACCGGAGGAAGCACTTGCACTCAGCGTAAAATCAGGATCGCCATAAGTTTTAGGCGCAACATTAAAAGAAATAGTTTGGATACCGGGATAAATGGACAAGGTTCCGTTTACATAAGCAATGGTATAATTAGCAGATGTTGCCCCAGATGCGGTGATGGAATAAGCACCAACTGCCGAATTTGTTGTCGCCGTAGTGCTAACCGTAGGCGGCGTGGTTAAACTGGCCTGTGTATCGCCATTAACAAAACCACTGTAACTTACCGTCAGTACCGGATTTGCATTTCCATAAGTTTTGCTTTGGTTATCTGCAGTAATGGTTAAGGCAGCCGGGTTTACGGTTAAAGTTTGCTGAACAGGTGTTGCAGCACTATAATTAGCATCACCACCTTGTGAAGCTGTGATATCAGTTGTTCCGGCTGAAAGGATATGAACGTTGCCTGCGGCATCAACTGTTGCTACTGCTGTGTTGCTACTGGTATAGGCAACAGGCAGACCGGAAGAAGCAGCAGCCCCCGCATTAAAGTTTGCGTTACCATAGGTTTTAGCAGGAAATGGGTTAAAAGTAATCGTCTGGGCATTTATTGGCATACAATCATTTTCAATATCACCCAAACTATTGCCAACACGAACTAATGCGCTGATCGTACTACCACAATTTATATTTAAGGCTGTAGAACTTACAAAGCTATGGGTAAGCAAAAGCCCGGCAAATACCTTATTCGGAAAAACTGCTGCTAAAAACAGCATCAGCATAAAAAATTGTAATTGTTTTAACATAAAATAAATCTGATTGAATATTTTAAAAAGCAGGTACGCACTTGTTTTAATCCTGGCGGGTAGAATTTTAATTTGGAGTTATACGACTTGTACAGGAAGAGGTTTCAAGAGGAAATACCCTGATCAACTTACTTCTTTAACAGAAACTGTTGCATAAACGAAGCATATTACTGCAACTTTCGTATAAACTGTTATTCATTTTTCAATCTGCGCTTTTATTTTTTAGCTTTATTTCATGATATCGCCCTCCCCTCGTTCTAACCTAAAAAAGTTAGGCATACTGCCTTTGATTGCCATTATTTTTCTCACCGTTTCCGGCGGGCCTTATGGTTTGGAACCTTTGTTGGGCTATGCCGGCAAAAACGGCGCGTTGCTGCTGCTCATCATCACACCTATTTTGTGGGATATCCCAACCATTTTTACCGTGCTCGAACTTAACAGCATGATGCCGGTTACGGGCGGCTATTATCAGTGGGTAAAAAAAGCATTGGGCCTGCGTTGGGCTTTGTACGAAGGCTGGTGGACTTGGCTTTACACGTTTGTAGATTTGGCCATTTATCCCGTGCTGTTCACCGAATATGCCGCTTTCTTTTTCCCCGCAGTTGCCGCTTATAAAATCCCGGTTTGTTTGTTTATCATCTGGTCGTCTGCCGGTTTAAATATTTTGGGCATTGTGCCGGTTGGCAAAATCTCTGTTTTCCTCGGTGCGTTGGTGCTTACTCCTTTTATCATCCTTTTTTACATCGCTTTCAGTCAGCACGCCGGCAGTTTTACCTTTCCGCATTTATCTTTAAAAGGGATTGGCTTTGCCCCTTTGGGTTTGGCGCTTTATACCGTCATGTGGAATTTCATCGGCTGGGACAATGTAACCACTTACGCAGAAGAAGTGAACAAGCCTGTGCGCACTTACCTCATTTCGGTGTTAACTGCTTTTATCCTGATTTTTTCGGTGTATTTTCTAACGGTATTTATCGCGCAGCAAACCAATATTGATCCGGCAAAGTTGGAAAAAGAAGGCTTCCCGATTGTAGGGCTTATAATTGGTGGCCGCTGGCTGGGCGCACTGCTTTCTTTTGGCGGGATGGCAAGCGCGTTGGGTTTATATTCGGCCGTGCTGCTTTCGGTTTCCCGGGTGCCAAAAGTGATGGCGGATGATGGCCTGCTTCCCAAAAAAATCAATAAACTTCACCCCAAATACAAAACACCTTACGTTTCCATTTTGGTTTGTTCCGTGGTAATTAGTTTTATGGTTTTGTGGACTTTTACCGACCTGCTCATTATTGACGTAACCCTTTACGGCGCCGCTTTATTTTTGGAGTTTGTTACGCTGATCATCTTCCGCATCAAACTGCCCGACATGCCTCGCCCCTTTAAAATCCCGCTTAATGTTTACGGTTTAGGTTTGATGGCCTTGCTGCCTTTCGGCGTTTACATTACGGCTTTGGGCGGTGCTTTTTCTTCCGATGGCAATAATTGGCTGCCCGCTGTTTTTGCTATTGCCGCTTTGCTTTCTGCAGAAGTGGTTTGGCAGTTGATTAAGTGGCGGAAAAGAATAGCCAAGCCAAGTATTTAGAGCCTGTTTAAATTTTGTTAAATTTATTTGCCATGCTTCTTTTACCACCTAAAAATCATTGTCTTTTTGTGGTTTTTGTACCCTTAAAATATCCGGGCACACCAAATTTATAGGCATAAAAGAAGCATTGTAAAATTTTATGATATAAATTTAAACAGGCTCTTAACCAATTTTTATCCGAACATCGTAAATAAAATCACTGATATCCATAATCCTAAATTTCTTACTTTCCGAGTGCAGCGGGTTTAGCAAATAATTAAATTCATTAGGAATAACGGTAGAGGGGATTTTGATAACCGGTTCGGTTGCGGCCAATAGCAAATCAGAACCAAAATTTTTTGCAGATGACGGAGCAGGCGAATGTTTCCAGTCGCCGGGCAAATCTGCTTCATTCAAGATCTTAATGAGTTGATCCGGGATTTCTATTGTAGTAATACTTAAAGCCCGCGGAATATCATCTATAGCAATATTGACTGTATATTCAAGCAACGCTAAAGCCCTTGATTCTGAAGTGTAAACACAACCAATCATTTTGTTGTTCCATCTTCCGCCAAAAAGCCTGGCCCCTTCCCCTGTTAAATCGTTTGCATATTTTGTTTTGCCAACCCGATAAACTAACATGCAAAAGTTTTAAGCGTACACGCCATAATCTATTCTGCCGATCAAATTTTTGACTTCTTCCCTTCCAAACTGGTTGTCTAATAGTTCAAAAGGCTGTTTTCCCCCTAATGCCCGGTTGGGCCTGAAAACCCATTCATTAAATTTGGTTTCATCTTCAAATACTTCATAGCCATAAGAGTATATATCTGCTATGCTCAATATCCGTTCGCTAAGGGCAGCACTAAAATGTTCCGTCCCCTTCTTATTGATCAATGTTGCCCTGGTTGTAGCAAGTAAAGTGGAGAGCTTATCATAATCAAGGTTGGTTTTACTTTTAAGGCTCTCCAAATCCCTTTTGCTCAAACCTTCCCGCACCATATTCATTTTTTCCACTGCGGTCATTTGCCATTCGGCTTTGTCCGTTTTTTCTGCAATTATCGAATGAGAAAGAAAATTACTGCTAAGGTGGCTTGCCCCGGGAACCATGTTTGCAGCAGCTTCTTCAACTTTTGATACAGGTTTTTGTGGACGTAAATAGGATTTGGCTTTTTTTGAAACCGCTTTTGTGCCTGGCCTTTTCCCATTTTGCTGACTTTGTTCCATAGTATAATTTTTTACGATTATGAGTATAAAGATATACTATTTTATTTTAAAAAATAGATGAAATTATACTTTAATTTTTTTTGGAGTGCTTTGCCAAATCATCAAATTGCCTAATAACTAATCTTTCATCAGTTTAACCCATACTGTTTTTACCGGCATAAAAACAGTATGATGAATTACACCGCCGGTTCCTGTTGGCTTAAACAATGAAAACTGCCCAAGCCCCAGATAATATCGGTAGAATCTATACCAACAACTTTACGTTCGGGAAAGCATTGCTGTAAAATCTGCAAGGCTTTTTCGTCGTTTTTATCGCGGTAAGTGGGAACGATCACTGCTTTGTTTGCAATATAAAAATTGGCGTAACTGGCCGGTAACCGCGTCTCTTCCCAAATTACGGGAGCAGGCATCGGCAATTCGATAATGTTTAGCGGACGGCCATCCAACAATTTCATCCTCTTTAACTTCTCCAGGTTTTCCTGCAAAATGGTATAATTTTCATCTTCCGGGTTTTCCTCCATCACGGTAACCACGGTATCTTCGTTTACAAAACGCGTGATGTCATCAATGTGTCCATCGGTGTCGTCGCCCACAATGCCATCGCCCAGCCATAAAACCTGCTGCACGCCGTAATATTTTTTCAGGTAATCTTCAATCTGGTTTTGGTTGAGGTGTGGGTTTCGGTTTGGGTTGAGGAGACAAGCGGTCGTCGTCAGCACTGTTCCTTTTCCGTTAAATTCTACCGAACCGCCTTCCATCACAATTCCCGGGTGATAAACCGGCAAGTTAAAATGTTCCGCAATTTTTGTGGGGATCACATCATCCAACTCAAACGGCGGATATTTGCCGCCCCAGGCGTTGTAGCCCCAATCCAACACCAATTTTTTAGGGGTAAAAGAAGCATCGCGGTTTACCAGAAACGCCGGGCCATGATCGCGGCACCAGGCATCGTTGGTCGGGAAATAAAAGAATTGAACTTTGGATAAATCGGCGCCGACGGCCAGCAATTGCTGTTCGGCAAACGCTTCCATTTGTTCATCTGCAACATTAATTCTAACCAATTCCCCTTCAGCCACAATTTTGATAAACTCCGCATATTGCCGGTAAATCATCCCGATTTTTGATGGCCAGGAAGCTTCTTTGTGCGGCCAGCTTAACCAGGTTGCTTCGTGCTTTTCCCATTCGGCAGGAAAGTAGAAGTTTTTGGGGAAATTGTAAAGTGTAGAAGATTGGAAGTTTAAAAAATAATTGGATATATTATCATTCATTTTTTATTGATAGTATGTACTTAAAAAACTACTTTCAAATTTAAATTGCCCATAATTTTGTGATCCGCAAACGACAAAATTTGGGCATAGCAAATAGTGTTAAATCTTTTAATCGGTTATTAACAACCCTTAATTTTTATTTCTTAAAGAAGAAGCGATAAGTGCGGTAGTCATTGTTATTTCGTTACCTAACTCTCCCATATTTGAAAGGATAACTACATCAATACCTTTATCCAACAGCATCAAAATGGCCGTTGTTGAACCTTGCTGAACACCACCATGCCACACAGCAGAAGGCAAATGAGGTAAACCTTGAACCGGAGGAAAGCCTATGATCCAACCAAAACCATAGTACGTAGGGCCACCTTTCGCTGTCTTTACTTCTGTTGTCATTTGTTTCCATGTTGTTGGCTTTATTAATTTCCCCTGTTGTAAGGCAATCATAAAACGTGACATATCATTAACATCAGAAATTATACCGCCACCAGGTATTTTATAACTGGTATTAACGTAGGCAGAATTACCTACAACACCTTTACTAATTGTATCATAAGGGGCTGATCGGTTTGGTATTATTTTTAACGGTTCATCTTCGTAAGTATGAGTCATGCCAGCCGGTTTAAAAATATTCTCTTTCAGGTAATTCATAAATGTTTTTCCTGACACGGACTCTATAATTACACCTAAAAGTGTATAACCGTAAGTGCTGTATATTTGCTGCTCTCCTGGCTTTTGCAGCAAACTATCGTTTTTAAAAATATCTAATGCTTCAGTAAGTGTTTTATAAGAACGGGTAATATTAAATTCATCACCCTGATAATGCCTAATACCAGTCATGTGAGATAACAATTCACGGGTTGTGATAGGATACTTTTTTATTGGAAAAGCAGGCACGTACTTTTGGATTGGTGAATCCAATGCTATTTTTCCTTGCTCTACCAATTGCATAACTGCTACTGCCGTAATTGGTTTAGATACCGATGCTAAGCGGTAAATAGTTGAAGCAGTAGCCGGAACAGACCTTTCTATATCGGCCATACCATAGCCTTTTTCCCAAACAATAGTTTTATTTTTTACAATAGCCACCGATGCACCTGGTACACTATTTCTTAACATAAAAACTTTCATTAGGGAATCAATAACAATAGCTTCTTTTTTGCTGACTGTTGAAGATTGAGCTAAACAATGTGAACAAAAAATCACACTAAGAATTATTGAACAATAAATCTTAGTGTAAAACTTATCAGCTATGTGAGAGCCTTGAAGCATAAAATTGTTATTATTAAAAGATGAATGTAACGATCCGTTTAACAGGCAGAAGTAATTTAGTATCGTTTTCTAATTAAGATATAAAATTTGACTTTAACTATAATTATAAATTAAAATAATCAAAGAAAAATTTGAACGTAAGAAAGAATCTATTTGTGTTATTTATAAACACTAAATTTTACAACTTTACTTTTCAAATTTCAAATCTTCCCGATTTCTTCAATCCTCATCAATCAATCTTTTTGTTATCGGTTGATAAGAATCAATTCTTCTATCCCTCAAAAACGGCCAATGCGTTCTGTACCGATCCGTTTCTGCCAAATTCAATTCCTGCACAATCACTTCTTCGTCATCATGCGAAGCCTGGTAAATAACCGTCCCAAACGGATTCGCAATAAAAGATCCGCCCCAGAATTTGACACCAGCTTCCTCTCCTACCCGATTCACGCTAACCACGTGCACACCATTGGCCACGCCATGCGAACGTTGGATGGTTTGCCAGGCGTTGTATTGCTCGGTGTTGGTGGGCAAATCTTGCGTATGCGCCCAACCGATGGCCGTTGGATAAAACAAAATTTCGGCGCCCATTAAAGCGGTAATGCGGGCAGCTTCGGGATACCATTGATCCCAGCAAATTAAAACGCCCAAATTGGCATACTTGGTTTTAAAAACCTTGTAGCCCAAATCGCCGGGCGTAAAGTAAAATTTTTCGTAAAAACCGGGATCGTCCGGGATGTGCATTTTGCGGTATTTACCCAGATATTTACCGTCGGCATCCAAAACCGCCGTTGTATTGTGGTATAAACCTTGCGCCCGTTTTTCAAACAAAGAAGCAATAATTACCACATTCAATTCGGCAGCAAGCGTGGAAAGTGCATCGGTTGACGGGCCGGGAATGGCTTCTGCCAGTTTAAAATTGTTGTAATCTTCTTCATCACAAAAATACAACGACGTAAACAATTCCTGCAAACACACAATTTGCGCACCTTTTGCGGCCGCTTCACGTATTCTGGCCATGGCTTTCTGCAAATTTGCTTCCTTATCTGCCGTGCAACTCATTTGCACCAATCCAACTTTAACTTTAGACATGCTCGCTTCTTTAATTACCAGCGCAAAAATAAGATTAAGACCGAACCCGCGCAATGTTTTTACGCGAGCAATCAGCTTTCAGCCATCAACTATTAACCATCAACCCAATACTGTTTTTATCACTCTAAATCTGTCTTTTTAAATTTCCTGATTTTAGTATTTTTGACGAAGATGACCGAAACCGAAGAAACACCCGTGCCAAAAACCCAACAACAAGTGTTTTGGGATGTTGTAAAAACCGTTCTAAAAATAGCATTCACCAGTTTGCTGCTTTATTTGGTGCTGCGAAAAATGGATTTTAACATGGTTAAAAAAACACTGTCGCAATCCAATCCGGTTTATTTACTGCTTGGCGTGCTTACTTTTTTTGTTTCGCAGATTATTGCTTCGTCGCGGCTCATCAGTTTTTTTAAATCCATCCATTTAAAAGTTGGTTTTTTATTCAATTTGCGTTTGTATTTTCTGGGTTTGTTTTACAATTTGTTTTTGCCTGGCGGGATTGGCGGCGACGGCTACAAAATCTGGCTCCTCAACAAAAGCTATAAACTACCTGCAAAAAAAGTATTTTGGGCGATTTTTTTTGACCGTTTAAGCGGTTTGTGGGCAATCGGTTTGATCATCGTTGCGCTGGTTGCTTTTCTGCCGCAAATCAACATCCATTTAAGCATTCCGCTTAGTGTTTTTGTGGTTGGCACGGCTGCATATTATTTTGTGGCGCACCGTTTTTTTAAAGATTACACGCATTACTTTTGGGAAGCACATGCCAAAGCCGTTGTAGTGCAATCGCTGCAAGTGGTTACCGTTTTGTTCATCTTGCTGGCACTGCATTTTAACGGGAAGTTTTCGCCTTATTTGTTTACGTTTTTGGTTTCTTCTTTGTCGGCCGTAGTGCCAATAACCGTTGGCGGTTTGGGCGCGCGCGAATACATTTTCACCAATTTTGCGCCTTATTTTAACATGGATACCAGCCTGGCCGTTTTGGTCAGTTTGTTGTTTTACCTTACTTCTGCCGTAAATTCGCTGTTGGGTGTTTATTATGTTTTCAACACCAAACGGCTAAACGAAGGCTTGCCAAAAGCCGACGAACCGGAACCGGCAACTATCAACCCAAATACCATTTAATTTGATTTTATGAATATTATAATTACCGGGGCGAGCAGCGGTGTAGGATTTGAAGCGGTAATTGAATTAATCCACCAGCCAGGGCACCAAATTATTGCCCTGGCGCGTTCCGAAAAAAAGCTGGCCCGCTTGTTAGAAATTTCCCGCACGCTAAACCCCGATTGCGTTTTATATCCCGTGGCTTTTGATATTGTGCACGATGATTACGCCGATTTGCAGCAGTTTGTCAAAACGCATTTCGACGGAAAGATTGATGTGCTGATCAACAACGCTGGGGCTTTAACCAACAAACCTTTTGCCCAATTGGGCGAAAGCGATTTTGTGGAAATGCTGCAAAGCAATTACCTCGGCCACGTGCGCATAATCCAGGCGATGCTTCTTTTAATGGCAAAAAATTCGCATATCGTTAACATTGGCAGCATGGGCGGTTTCCAGGGAAGTGTGAAGTTTGTGGGCTTGTCGGCTTATTCGGCAAGCAAAGCTGCTTTGCATACTTTAACCGAATGCCTGGCCCAAGAACTGGCTCCACAGGAAATTAAAGTGAATTGCCTGGCTTTAGGTTCGGCACAAACCGAAATGTTGGAACGCGCTTTTCCCGGCTACCAATCGCCGGTAATGGCTTTTGAAATGGGCAAATACATTGCTGATTTTGCATTGACCGGACACAAGTTTTTTAACGGAAAAGTGTTGCCGGTGGCGATGGGTACGCCGTGAATTTTAGGTGGTAAAAGAAGTATTGGCGGAAAGTTGGATGCTGTTTTTATCGGGTAAAAATTAAGTTCTACTTACGATTTCACGATAATTTTCCCTAATAGCGTTTCCTATTTTCAATTTAGTGATTATTTATTTTTATGTAATTAGTGTATGGATATATCAATTGGTTACATTAGGTCGATGGTGAGACGTTATAAAAACTGTTCAAATCATGAACTAATTAATCTGTTTAAATACTTAATTATTGATGATTTTACTATAATTTAAACTATAACAATATGACAAAAGAAAACAACCAAAATGAACAACCTGCTATAGTTGACAGTACAACAACGACAGCAATGACTTCAGGAATATCTCTCGAAGACTTTAAATCTTTTTACTACTTAATTAATGCAAAGCCAGACAGAGAAACCAAATTTTATTCTGAAAGCAAAATCGTTTCAAAAAGTAACGTTATTGAACTTAATAACCTCATTCAAGAAAAATTAAATTTAAGCCAAATAATCACAAATCAAGTAACAATAATTATTTCATTAGATAATAATAGAACATTTGATTTTGGAACTTGGGGTCAATTTATCGAAGAAAGATTCCACACAAGTGCAGTAACAAAAAGCATAACAATTACGTGGGATTTTAGTATTAAATTACAAAACTATAAATTTCCTCAAAGGCATACAGTAAAACTACGAATTGGATCAAAATTAAAACCGAGAGACATGTTTGAACTTGTTATGAATCATGAGGAAGAGGAGCAATTACATGAAGCATTTGCTCATTCAATTTGCTCTATTGACTTTATCAACCCTGTCATAAGTAATGAAATATTTTTAATTGTAGAAAATTGGCATAAAGCATTACCAAAAAATTTTGGCAATGGGAAGTTACAAGACTTCCTACAAAAAAATACAAAAAAAATAAGGCAACTTCTTCTTCTATTAGTACTCACTGCAGGTTCAATTATCTTGTTTTGGCTTAGTAAAATATATCTTAACATTATTTGGACAGATACTATTGATAAAGTGTTTCTGAGTAGAATATTTGGTGGATTACTTGTTTCTGTCTTAATATTTTTTATTTTTTATGAAAGTGGGGCTTTATGGGCTCATAGAACAGAAAGATATATAAATCGCTTGAAAACTTCAACTTTATTTAAATTTACAAAGGGAGATGAAAACGCCACTGAAGAAAATAAAAAAAAGAATAATGAAATTCTAAAATCTATCGGTCAAAAAATTTTAATTACATTTATTTTTAACATTCTTGCCGTTTTCTCAAATGGATTATTAAACTTTTTTGTTAACTTGTTTAAAAGATAAAAAATCACAACTAATACTTGTATATTTTAAAAGAAACAGCAAAACATGTTAAGTTTAAATATAAGCCTGTTTGAATTTATACAAGGAAAAACGTTAATGCTTCTTTTACCTTATAAAAGTTCGTGTTTGTATCAATTTAAATAAACCGAAACCAAGCGCTTGCCAATTTTTTAGGTAATAAAAGAAGTATCGGAATAAATTTTAAACAGGCTCTAAAAACAAAAAGAATTACGGGCTTAATAAAATTTATATTTAAAATGATGAGCATGTGCAAATTTTGAAAAAATGTAAACTTGGATTCGATATAATATTTTATGAAGGCAAAATACATCAACCCTTTCACCGATTTCGGTTTTAAAAAAATATTTGGGGAAGAAGCCAGCAAACCTTTATTGCTCGATTTTTTGAATGCGCTTTTGCCTCAAACCAATAAAATAGCAAACCTTTCTTTTAAAAATACTGAACAGCTTGGGCAAACCGATTCAGACCGAAAAGCCATTTACGACATTTACTGCGAAAATGAAAACGGCGAAAAATTTATTGTAGAACTGCAAAAAGCAAAGCAAAATTATTTTAGGGAAAGAACTGTTTTTTACTCCACTTTCCCAATAAGGGAACAGGCCGAAAAAGGCAACTGGAACTACAACCTAAAAGCAGTTTATTGCATTGGCATCTTGGATTTTAAGTTTGATGATTACGAAAACGAGCCGGAGAAAAGCGAAGTTGTACACACGATCAAACTAAAAAACCAGAACGGAAAGGTGTTTTATGATAAACTGACCTACATTTATTTGGAGATGCCCAACTTCAAAAAAACAGAAGAAGAGTTGCAAACGCGGTTAGACCAATGGCTTTATTTCATCCAAAACCTGGAGGACTTTCAAACCATCCCGGCCATATTTAAAGACGAAATATTTAGCCAGGCTTTTGAAAAAGCAGAACTTGCAAAACTTGGCCACCCAGACTTAGACAATTACGAAAACAGTTTAAAAACCTACCGCGATTTAAAAGGGGTGATAGATACTGCTTTTGGTGACGGAAGATTAGAAGGCAAACAGGAAGGCATATCTGAAGGTATATTAAAAGTTGCTAAAGCATTAAAAGCAAACGGTATCGCCATAGAAATCATTTCTAAAACAACGGGGCTTACAGTAAACGAAATCGAAACGCTTTAACCAGATAGCAGCAACCTAAAAATCCCGCCGGAAAAACACCACTGTTCACCGAATATTTACAAACCTTAACCTGTTTCCTGTTTTGCCCTTTAAACCGTTCGGGTACATTTGTATCAGCATTTAAACAAAACAATGAACAACCTCCACCATACAAAACAATCCGGCCGCGCCATTGCAGGTTTTGTCCTCATGGGCATCGGCCTGGTTTTGTTGCTCAAACAGTTCGATTTTTACTTTTTTCCCAACTGGCTGTTTAGCTGGCCAATGATTTTGATTATCGTTGGTTTGGTAAAACGTGCCAACAACCCGAACAACCAATCCTGGCTGATTGTAATTTTAGTTGGCGGCCTGTTCCTGCTCCAAAAAATGTTTTCCGGGGTAGATGTATTTCATTTTGGCTGGCCGGTCATTATTATTGCGGTTGGCTTGTGGATGATCTTCCGCAGAAATTACGATTTCAACACTAAAAATACTACGGTAAAAGAAGCATTTGCCAACGATGATTTTTTAAACCCGGAACCAAACCCGGCAAAAGAAACCAGTCATACCGCTGCACAACCAGAATCAAACGAAGATTTTTTGAACACTTTTTCCATCTTCAGCAGCGCGAAAAAAAACGTGTTTTCTAAAAATTTTAAAGGCGGCGAGATCGTGAATATTTTTGGCGGAACGGATATTGATTTCAGCCACGCCAATATCAACGGGCAAGTTGTGGTAGATATGGTACAGCTTTTCGGCGGCACCAAACTGATCGTTCCGCCGCACTGGCAGGTAGTTGCCGATATTGCCCAGGTTTTTGGCGGCGTAAACGATAAACGTATTCCGCACGCTGATGTGGCCAACAGCGGAAAAGTTTTGGTTTTAAAAGGCATTTCTATTTTTGGCGGTATAGACATTAAAAGTTTTTAGCACCAATTTTATACCGGTAAAAACAGTATCAACATCAAATAAAACAATTTTTGGAAACGCCGGCCTCTTTGTTCAACAAGTTTCGCACCGTGGTAGGCACGGGGTTAATTACCTGGTTTGTGCTGCAAAGTTACCTGCTTAATGATTTTGGTTTTAGCTGGAAAATTGCAACTACGGATGCCGGCGTTACCAACCTTTTGCTGGCCGGCGCTTGTTTGCTCATCAGCAATAACTTACGGTATTACCAGCCCGAAAAAGGCCGTTCCGTTTTTATTTTGGTGTTGTGTTTGGTGCTGAGTTTGTTTTGGTTGATCGCCTGCAAATGGCTGTTGCCGCAGTTGATTCCGGATCCGGCCTACAAAGCTTTTTTAATACAATCCCTGCCCATCCGGTTTTCCATTTCGTTCCTGATTATCGGTTGTATGGCAATGCTGAGTGCCTTGCGTTACATGCTGAAGGACCAGAAAGCCAACGAAAACCGGCAACTGGCCGCCGAAACTTTGGCCCGCGATGCCGAACTGTACAAGTTGCGCCAGCAATTGCAGCCGCACTTTTTGTTCAACAGCCTCAATTCTATCAGTGCGCTGATTGGTTTTAAGCCGGACGAAGCACGAAAAATGATTCACCAGCTTTCTGATTTTTTACGCGGAACGCTGAAAGAAGAACAGCAATGGGTGCCGTTGCAACACGAACTGCAGCATTTGCAACTGTATTTGGATATCGAAAAAGTGCGTTTCGGCCATCGCCTTTCCACCGTTTTGCGCCACAATGATGCGGCGGATGCCATGCTAATTCCACCGATGTTGCTGCAGCCTTTGGTAGAAAACGCCATTAAATTTGGTTTGTACGATACGATTGGCGATGTAACCATCGGCCTGAATGCGTTGGTGGTTGACCGGCAATTGCAAATTACCATCAGCAACCCTTTCGATCCGGAAACCGCTTCGCCCAACCGCGGGACAGGTTTTGGTTTAAGCGGCGTAAAACGGCGTTTGTATCTGCTTTTTGCACGGCATGATCTGATCGAGATCGAAACCAAGAACAACCTTTTCAGCATCACGCTTAAAATTCCGCAATCGTTAACCGAACAAAATCAAATACTTCAAACAAACACTTAATTTATGCCGGTAAAAACAGTATTGGTTATTGATGATGAGCCGCTGGCACGTTCTATTGTGCTGGAATATCTGCAGCATTTTCCGCAGTTGCAGGTTGCGCAGGAATGCGGCGACGGTTTTGAAGGCGTAAAAGCAATTATGCAGCACAAGCCCGATTTAATTTTTCTGGACGTGCAAATGCCAAAAATAAACGGTTTTGAAATGCTGGAATTGGTTGACCACGCGCCTGCCGTTATTTTTACCACGGCTTTTGATGAATACGCATTGAAAGCTTTTGAAACGCACGCCGTTGATTATTTACTGAAGCCTTTCAGCAAAGAACGTTTTAACAAAGCGATTGATAAGTTCCTGGAAAATCAACCTAAAAAACAAGAACAAACCAGTGCTTTGCTGGAAACTGCGGCCAGTTCGCCTGCGCAGCACGACCGTATTGTGGTAAAAACAGGCACAAAAATTAAAGTCATCCCCGTTCAGGAAGTGATTTATTTGGAAGCGGCGGACGATTACGTCAACATCCATACGGCTGGCGGCGCTTTCCTCAAAAACAAAACCATGAGTTTTTTTGAGCAGATTTTGGACCCGGCTTTGTTTACGCGTGTCCACCGCTCGTACATCGTTCGGGTTGAGCAGATCACGCGGATTGATCCTTACGAAAAAGAAACGCATATTTTGATTTTGAAATCTGGTGCAAAAATTCCGGTCAGCAAAGCAGGTTATGTTAAGTTGAAGCAGGTTTTGGGGATTTAGGAAATTTGTTATTCTGATTTTTTCTGTCATCCTGAGCGTAGCGGAAGGATCTTCTTCAAATATGTTTTTTCTTGTGCGTTCTTTTGCTTGATCAAAAGAACCAAAAATCAAGAATGCCGGATCGCCTCCGGGCGGCATTCCTTCCACCGCGCCTGGGCGCATACCTTGAAAGCGGCCCTGCAAGTTTTTAAAAAACACGAAAGTACTTTCTAATCCACCTAATTTATGCCGATAAAAGAAGCATTTGAAAAAACAGCCTTTGAAAGTGCAAAATAATCGCTTGATATTCCGAAGTGCCAGGTCTCCGCCCAGGTGCGGAAAGGCCGGACAAAACGCCCGGAGGGATCGGGTTTGTCTTGATTTCGTTGGTTCTTTTTCATTAAGGAAAAAGAACGTTAAATCAATCAACCTAAACAAACCTCGAAGCAAAACCTGTAAAATTGCTGTTCCAGCTTGCACAACTTCTCTCGTAATGTTACTTTAGCCAGATACTGTTTTTATGCCGATAAAAACAGTATTAACCAAACATGATGAAACAGCTTTTTCCTTTTTTATTCCTAATTTTTAGCACAAATCTAACCATAGCACAACCCGACCGCTGGCAGCAGCACGTAAACTACGCGATGGACGTGAACATGAACGTGCAAACCAACCGTTTTACCGGCACGCAAAAACTGGAATACACCAACAACTCGCCCGATACCTTGAAACGCGTTTTTTACCATTTGTACTGGAACGCTTTTCAACCCAACAGCATGATGGACACGCGCAGCCGCGAACTGGGCAAAACCACCATCAACAAAAAACAGGATTGGGACGTGCGCGTGAAAGACCGCATCCAAAAGTTGACGCCGGAAGAAATTGGCTATCAAAAAGTATTGTCGCTAAAGATGAACGGCATCACGCAAAAGTATAAAACCGAGGAAACGATTTTGGTGGTTGATTTGGATAAACCGATTTTACCGCATGGAAAAGTGGTTTTTGATATGATTTTTGAAGCACAGGTTCCGCTGCAAATCAGAAGAAGCGGCCGCGATAACCCGCAAACCGGCGTGCGCTATTCGATGAGCCAATGGTACCCAAAAATGTGCGAATACGATTACGAAGGCTGGCATCCAACGCCTTATGTTGCCCGTGAATTTTATGGCGTTTGGGGCGATTATGATGTGAAGATCACGATTGATAAAAAATACATGATCGGCGGAACCGGTTATCTGCAAAACCCACAACAAATTGGTTTTGGCTATGAAGCAAAAGGGACAACAGTAAACCAACCGGCAGGAAATACCTTGACCTGGCATTTTACAGCGCCAAATGTGCATGATTTTATGTGGGCTGCCGATCCGGAGTTTAAACATTTATCGGCCCAAACTGCAGATGGAAAAACCATCAACGTTATTTATAACCGCGACCCGAAGAAGTTGCAGCAAGAGTTTGAAGCGCTAAAACCGGCACAAAAAGAAATTTATCAAAACGTAGAAAACTACAGCAAAAACTGGGACGAACGCTGGCAACAGGTTTTGGATGCCGCCGTGCAGGAATTGCCTTACATCCAAAAAACGTTTGGGCCTTATTACTGGAAACAATATTCTTTTGTGCATGGCGGCGATGGCGGCATGGAATATCCGATGGCAACTTTGATTAACGGACCAAGTTTGGGCACCGTTTTCCATGAGTGGATGCACAGTTGGTACCAAGGCATGATGGCCACAAACGAAAGTGAATACCCGTGGATGGACGAAGGTTTTACCAGCTACGCCGAAAACTTGGTTACGAAAGATTATACTGCTTTTAGGCGTAAAAATATGGCGGCGGCCAATCCGGCAGATCCCCGTTTGGCTGTTTTGGATTCTGTTTTGAACGCACAACCGCACGAATCGGCTTACAAAAGTTACTTTGCCTTCGTAAAACTGGGCTTGCAGGAACCTTTGACCACGCACGCCGATCATTACGAAACCAACGCTGCTTACAGTATTTCTTCTTATTCCAAAGGGGAAGTATTTTTAGAGCAATTGGGCTACATCACCGGTGCCAAAACGCGCGACCAGATTTTGCTGCAATATTACCGCGAGTGGCACATGAAACACCCTAACGCCAACGATTTTATCCGCGTAGCCGAAAAGGTAAGCAATATGAAACTGGACTGGTACAAAGAGTATTGGATCAACACTACCAAAACAATTGATTACGGTATTGACAGCGTTTGGCAGGAAGGCAACAAAACCAAGATCAGGCTGATTAACCATGGCAAAATGCCGATGCCGATTGATTTGCAGTTAACATTTAAAAACGGCAAAAAAGCGTTGCATTATATCCCGATGTATTTGATGTTTGGCGAAAAAGTTGCCGAAAATTCGGTTCCGCGTGTGGTAGAACAAGCTTGGAAATGGACAAATCCAACTTACACTATTGAGTTAAATGGCAAGTTGGCGGATTTGGAGTGGATTGAAATTGACCCGACACACCGTTTGGCGGATGTGAACGAAAAGGACAATTTTTTGGAGCTGAGGTAAAAGCTGATTAAGCTGTAGGGCTTTGATGCTCAACAATTTTCTCTTCACCAATTTTTACCCGATAAAAGAAGCATCGTTCAATTTCTAACTATTGATCAACCCTAAAACGATCATTAAAAAAAGGATCAAAAACACAATGTTGATACTGATTGGCTGTGTTTGTTTATGTTCGATGTTCATTTGGCAATGTTTTAAATACAAAAATTATTCTCTTTATAAGAGAAGTTCCAATTCATTTGCAAAAGTTGCACCACAACAAAGCAAACGAATTGAAAAATAAGAAAAAACAGGTTTGCAAAGCATAGAATAAAGCTTTTCTTTTAGTAACAAAGCGAATACAATTGAAAGCCAGCTTCTAATGCTTCTTTTATCGACCTAAAAACTGACTGTTAAACTGTTCAAACTTTGCACAATTTTGCAAACAGCAAAATGACCAACAGCAAAATTTCCTCTTACCGCAAAAAGTATGGTTGTCGCAATGCTTTACCTTGGCCAATGAACCATCAACCATGATCCAATAACCAATGGCCAATGAACTATCAACCATGGTAACAAACTATAACACCTGCCGCCTGTTAAGCTTCCAAACAAACGATATGAAAACCAGTAAAAAAATAATTGCAAAAGCCATTGGTTTAGGCGCAATTGCCGGAATGCGTGCCACCGTTGCGCCTACCGTCCTCAGCTATTTTTTAAACAAACATCCAAGTAAAGCTTTGGCCAAATCAGGCCTGAGCTTTTTGCAATCACCAGTTACAGGCGTGATTACCAAAGTGTTAACCGCTGGCGAATTTTTGGGCGATCAAATACCAAATGGGCCAAACCGTATTATTTTTCCGCAAGTGGCGGCGCGTGTTGCTTCGGGCGCTTTGGCTGGCGCAGGTTTGTTCCGGTCTAACAGGGCAGGCATTGCAAAAGGTTTGGTTTTGGGCGGTGCTTCTGCCCTGGCTGTTACTTTTGGCAGTTATTATTTGCGGAAGTATGTGGACAAAAAACTGCACGCCAAAGATTCGGTTGTTGGCGGTTTAGAAGATTTGCTTTCACTGGCTGGCGGTTGGGCTTTGATGAGAAAGTAAACCTCACCCCAGCCCTCTCCTTGAGGAGAGGGAGGCAATAGCGATGACCTTTTGATTGAGATTTAGGTTGAGGCCAAAAAAATGCCGGTAAAAGAAGCATTTGTTGATACTTCTTTTACCGGCTTAATTTCTATACTGAACTTTTACTTCCTCTTTAAGGAGAAGATTGCGGTGAAGTTATCCCCACAAATTGCTTGGATAAGTTCCGTTGGCCACCAGTTCTGATATTTTTTGTTGTACAACCGGTTTGTCTTCTTTGTAAGTTACGCCAAACCATTGTGCCGAAGTTGGAACCACTTTGAAAGATGCTTTACCAGATTTAATCAGTTCATCGGCTGCTTTTGGCAACAAAAATTCGGATTTCGGATCGGCAGCATTAGCTTCTACAAACGCTTTGAACATCGGTTCCAACAAATCATAAACAGCCGGAGAAAACCCCCAGAAATTCATGGAAGCGCGTGGATCTTCGTGCAGCGGCGTTTCCACACCGTTTTCTTCGTACACAATTACGCCGTCTTTTTCATAAACCTTTAAACGCTCGTTAATCTCCACCAAATTGTTGTTTTCGTCAACTTTACAAACGCCGCGCGAAACAGAACCATTCTCCGACAAAGTTTTATCAATTTGGTAACCCATCAGCGAAAAATGGTTGTCAGTAACTTCCCCGTTTAAAAAAGCCGCCATTTTTTGATAAGCTTCGGCACCGTAAAAATCATCTGCATTAATCACGCAAAATGGTTCCTGTACCTGGTTTCTGGCTTCCAAAACTGCGTGTGCCGTTCCCCAAGGTTTTGATCTTTCGATCTCTTTATCAATGCCATAAGGTTTCAGGTTGAAAGTTTGAAACACATATTCCGTTGCAATCTTACCGTTCAGTTTCGGCTCAAATTTCGACTTAAAACTGTCCACAAATTCTTCGCGGATGATAAAACTAACTTTACCGAAGCCCGCTTTGATGGCATCGTAAATAGAATAATCAATAATGGTTTCGCCGTTCGGGCCAAAGCCGTCCACTTGTTTCATGCTTCCGTAACGGCTGGCCATTCCGGCCGCCAGTATTAAAAGGGTTGGTTTCATTGTTTTTTGGGTTGATTTTTTAATAATGATTTTTAGGTGGTAAAAGAAGCATCATACTGTTTTTACCACATAAAAGTTTGGTTGTTATTTAAAATATTTAAAATCCTGTCCGTCCTGGATGTTCAGCAAACTTTGGTAAATCAGGCTGATCACGTTGTCCACGTCTTCTTTGTGCACCATTTCTACTGTGGTGTGCATGTAACGCAGCGGCAACGAAATTAAGGCCGAAGGAACGCCGTGGTTGGAATAGGCAAAAGCATCGGTGTCGGTGCCGGTAGAACGCGAGGAAGCCTGGCGCTGAAACGGAATATTGTTTTTTTCTGCGGATTCGACCAGCAGTTTATTAACGTTGTGCTGAACGGCAGGCGCATAAGAAACAACCGGGCCGCGGCCGCAAGCCAAATCGCCTTGTGTATTTTTGTTGATCATTGGCGTTTGCGTATCGTGCGTAACATCGGTGATAATGGCTACATCCGGCTCGATGTATTCGGCAATCATCCCCGCGCCTGCCAAACCGATTTCTTCCTGCACGGCATTTACAATGTACAAACCAAAAGGCAGTTTGATGTTGTTTTCTTTCAACTTGCGGGCAACTTCGGCAATCATAAAACCACCGACACGGTTATCCAAAGCGCGGCCAACATAGTAGCGGTCGTTCAACACCATAAATTCATCTTCATAAGTAATGACACAACCTACATGCACGCCTAATTTCTCCACTTCATCTTTAGTTGTGCAGCCGCAATCCAGAAAAATATTCTTCAATGTTGGCGCTTCTTCTTTTTCGCCGCCGCTGCGAGTATGGATGGCCGGCCAACCGAATACTGCTTTTACCACCCCTTTTTCAGTGTAAATATTTACGCGTTTGGAAGGCGCAATTTGATGGTCCGAACCGCCGTTACGGATCACATAAATCAAACCATCGCTGGTGATATAGTTGACGTACCAGGAAATTTCATCGGCATGTGCTTCAATCACCACCCGGTATTCGGCTTCGGGGTTGATGATGCCGACCGCCGTGCCGTAATTATCAATGTATTGCGCATCAATATAAGGCTTTAAATATTCCAGCCACATTTGCTGCCCGGCAGCTTCGTAACCGGTTGGCGAGGAATTGTTGATGTATTTTTCTAAAAAAGAAAGGGATTCGGGCGTTACAACGGGAACGTGTACTTTTTCGGGTTTTTCGGTATTTTCGGGCATGTTTTTTATAAAATCCTTTTAAACGGTTTGTTTAAAAGCAAATATAGTAATCCAACTAAAAAGTGCCGAAAATGTTTAACTGCTGCTGTAATGCTTCTTTTATCGGCATAAAACTGTTAAAGCTGTTTTTTCATTACTGTAAATTCATGCCCGTCTTGCTGCCAGCTTTCCCCAAAAACTTCAAAACCAAAAGTTTTGTAAAAATTTGCCGCGCTTAACCTGGCGTTGCACCAAACGGTTTTCAAGTTTTCTGCAGAAGCAAGGCCAAGAATAAATTGCATCATTTGCCTGCCATAACCTTTGCCTTGTTGTGCTGTCAGCGTTGCTAATTTTCGAAACTGTAAAGCTTCACCTTTAACAAAAATTGAAACCACTACTGTTAACTCATTGCCAATAAACAAACCGAAATGGCGGCCGGAAGCATCATCGGAAAGTTTTACTTTGTCTATTTCAAATTCAGGATACATTACTTTTTGCCGGATCGGCCAAGTTTCTTCTGCCAAGATAGATTTAATGATTGCTAACATTTTTCAAGTTCAATTTTATGCCGATAAAAACAGTATCTGCTTTAACCCGAATACCCTTTTAACAATTCGCGGTACTGGTTTAAAACGGTTGACTTGGATATAAAACCGACAAACTTTTCGCTTGCTACAACCGGCAAATTCCAGTTATTGGTATCGTCAAACTTACGGATGATGGTGCGCATATCGTCTTGTAAATCAACCAAAACGGGCGGTGCTTTCATCACTTTTTCCACGTCCAGCTCGTCGTACATTTCGTGGTTAAACATGATCGGGCGGATGTCATCCAAGGTAATAATCCCCACCAAAGTCTCGCCATTTTGCAAAACGGCAATAAAGTTACGATGGCCTTGTCGAACCAAATCCAGCAGATCTAAAAAAGAAGCGTTAACATCAATGGTTTGGATGTTCTTTTCGATCAAATCAGGCGTATGCAGCAGTGTGAGCAGGTTGCGGTCGTGTTCGCGGGTAAAAATTTGTCCTTCATCCGCCAACTTTTGCAGATCGGGGGAAATCGGCGAAAAATATTTGGAGATCACAAACGAAATCACCGAAACGATAAAAAGCGGGATAAACAGATCGTAACCGGAACTGGATTCGGCAATTAAAAAAACGGCGGTCAAAGGTGCATACATCACGCCGCTCATTACGCCGGCCATGCCTACAATCAACAAGTTATTGACCGGCACATTCGGGAAACCCAGTTGCACATAAACCGACGCCAGAAAAAAGCCCAGTGTACCGCCGCAAACCAGCGAAGGCGCAAAGTTTCCGCCCGTACCGCCGCTATAAATGGTAATAGAAGTGGCAAACGCTTTGAACACACAAACGCAGCCCAGAAACAGCAGGATGAACCAGGAATGATAAGGGAAATATTTTAAAAAGCTGACGGAGATTACTGATTGCACCTGTCCGTTAGCCAAACTTTTTACCGTTTGGTAACCTTCGCCAAAAAGCGGCGGCAGCAATACGCAAAGCACGGAAAGCATCACGCCGCCGATAACCGCTTTCTGAATCCGGTTTCTTTTCAGTTTTGCAAAAAAGTGTTCTACGTTTTGAGAAACCACCACAAAATAACGTGCATACAAACCGCAGCAAATGCCCAAAATAATGTAGTAAGGCATGTTGGTATAATCGAACGGATGGCGCGTGCGGAACTGGAAAAGCGTTTCTTCGTTTAGAATAATTTTAGACAACAAACTGCCGCAAACTGCAGCGACAACCAAAGGCACAAAATCGGTAAAAACAACACCGGTGAGCAAAATCTCGAAAGCAAACATAATACCTGCAATGGGCGCATTAAAAGCCGCAGCAATACCCGCCGAAGCGCCGGCAGCCAACAACAACGTGCGTTCGCGGTAATCCAATTTATACGTTTTGGCGAAGTTGGAACCGATGGCCGAACCGGTAACCGCAATGGGGCTTTCCAACCCGGCCGAGCCGCCAAACCCAACGGTTAAAGCGCTTTGCACAATTTGCGAATACATTTTGGTGGAAGAAACCAGACTGGAATTTTGCGCAATCTCGTACAAAATGGCCGGCACGCCCCTCCTTTTTTCTCTGCTAAAAAAAGTAATCGAACTTAAAGTGGCCAGTACAATTCCCAGAACTGGGAAGATGATGTAATATGCAATCTGCTCTTCAAAATGCACCCGGTTGTGAATCAGGTATTCGATGTAATGCACCAGCATCTTCAATAACACGCCCGCCAAACCCGAACTCAAGCCCACCAAAACCCCGGAAAGTAACAGGAACTGGCTGCGCGAAACGTTGTTACGGATCCAGGTGAGGATAACTTCGTAGCTTTTGGCTTTGAGAATACTATCCTTTTTAAGGCTTTTTAGCAGGCGGATGAATTGGGCGTACTTTTTTTTGCGGGTATAATTTTGCAAGTTAAAACGGGTTGGTTGGGGCAAAAATAGGGAAAATAAAAAAGGCGAGTTGCCCCGCCTTAAATGTTTTCACAACGGAATAATCCTTACGTGGCCGTTAATAATTCTTCTACTAATGCTGTACTATTCTTACTTTAAAACAGCCGTTTCCCCATCCTCAAAGTGGACTTTTAGTTAATTTTTCTTCCCCAACCCCGAATCTTTTAGCTTTTAATACCGTAACAATTCCGCAAAGGCAATCTATCGCCTCTGTTTATTTTTATGCAAAACCCGTACTTTTCTTTGTTAGCTACCGCTTGGCGCTATGCCAAAAACGACCGTAAAATTTACCTGCTTACCTATGCTTTGTTTATCGGTGCAAATTTGGTGGCTGCTTTAAACCCGTTTTTTTATGGCTGGTTTGTCAATTCCATTCAAAAAAATGGTTTACATACTATTTCTTCCGTTTGGTTGTATGCTTTGGGTTTTCTGGCCTTGCGTTTAACCGAATGGGCTTTTCACGGCCCGGCGCGCGTGCAGGAACGCAAATTGGCTTTCAAAATCTCCCAAAATTATTTAGACGAACTTTACCAGCAGTTGGTCCATCTTCCAATTGGTTGGCACAAAGACCACCACAGCGGCTCTACCATCAACCGTTTGCGTAAAGCTTATGCTGCGCTGCGCGATTTCTTTCAGTCGGGCTTTTTGTACATGCAATCGCTTTTGAAATTTGTCATTTCGTTTTCAGTAATGTTCTACTTTTCGCCGTTGTTTGGCGCGATAGCCATCGTTCTGGGTTTTGCCACTTTTTGGGTGATCCTGAAATTTGACAAACCTTTTATCGCTTCTTTAAAAGAAGTGAACGAAGCCGAACATAAAGTTTCTTCCAACTTGTTCGACAGCTTATCCAACATTGTAACCGTGATTACTTTGCGTCTGGAAAAACGCGTTCATACCGGTTTGATGGAAAAATTGCAAGCCGTTTTTCCGCCGTTCAAAAAGAACGTGGTCATCAACGAATGGAAATGGTTTACTGCGCAAATGCTGGTTGCTTTAATTTATGTAGTGATGGTTGTGGGTTACGTTTATCAGCACAATCAGCCGGGCAAAGTTTTTATGTTGGGCGGTTTGGTAACGCTGTTGGGTTTTGTCAATCAGTTTACCAGCGTTTTTAACGATTTCGCGCAGCAGTACACACAAATTGTTCAGTTTCATACCGATGTAGAAACCGCAAAAGTAATTGAAAGTGCTTTTGAAAAAGAACACCGTGCTTTAAACGAAAGCCGTTTGCCGCAAGATTGGCAGAACTTAACCATTCGCAACCTCAATTATAATCACCCTAAAAAGGGCAACGAACCAACCAATGTAAATGCACAAGGCATTTTAAGCCCGATTCCTGGCTGGAAAAAATCTTACGGTTTAAAAGGAATGAACTTGGATATCCACCGCGGGCAGCGCATTGCCTTGATTGGTGAAAGCGGTTGCGGAAAAAGTACACTGCTTGCCCTTTTACGTGGTTTGTATGAGCCAACTATCCATTCGACTTTAGCGGTTGATGGTGATAACAGAA
This sequence comes from uncultured Mucilaginibacter sp., assembly GCF_937859865.1. Classification (GTDB taxonomy): domain Bacteria; phylum Bacteroidota; class Bacteroidia; order Sphingobacteriales; family Sphingobacteriaceae; genus Mucilaginibacter_A. Next base: position 4,434 of record NZ_CALMAT010000137.1, on the reverse strand, counting down.
AAAATTTCAGCGATATTGGTAACTCCGTAACGTTGTTTCCGCAGGAACCGGAAATTTTTGAAGCTACTTTCGAGTACAACATTACGCTGGGTTTGCCTTTCGAAAATGAGGAGGTAAAAAGAGTATCCGAAATTACACGCCTTTCGCCCGTGCTGGAAAATTTGGAAGACGGCGTAAATGCCATGATCCAGGAAAAAGGCGTCAACCTTTCGGGCGGACAAAAACAGCGTTTGGCTTTAGCGCGAGGCGTTTTGGCGGCCCAAACCAGCAGTATTATTTTGCTGGACGAACCTACCAGCAGCATGGACCCGAAAACAGAACAAGAAATTTATATGAACCTGTTTAATGAGTTTCAAGGTAAAACTGTAATTTCCACGCTGCACCGTTTGCATTTGCTCCAACATTTTGATTACATCTACGTGCTGGATAAAGGCCGTATTGCCGAAGAAGGTTCGCTAGAGTTTTTATTAGAGCATGGCGAAATGTTTAACAAATTGTGGAGCCATCAGCAAAAACAAGCAACCGATATTTCTTTAAATTAACATTGACACCAAAAAAGGTGGCATAAAAGAAGCATCCTAAAAAACAGATACTTCTTTTATGATGTATTTATTTACAGCCAGAATTTCACGGCAAAATAATCAATTGTTAAAGCGCCGGTAATAATCAGCAAACCAAAAAATTCCCTTGTTTTTTCGATGTATGGTTTTTCTGCCTGCATGGTTTCTACAATACTTGGTGTTTTGTATTTCGTGATCCAATCCAAAACGCCATCTTTTCCAAAGAAAAGAATAATGGCATAGATTAAATAAAAAGCAATCAAACTGAGATAGATTTTTGGATAATACAGTTTGAAAACAAAAAGCCCGCAGCAAACCGTTACGGCCAAATAAATACTGACCCAAAGCCAGGCATCCGAGTCGTTTAAGTTGACGTAAGCAAAACTGAGAAAAGCCAGGCAAAAAATAGCGTTTAGGATAATTAGGAACATGTTTAAAGATTGTTAAGGCAGTTAAACTATTTTTTTTACTAAAAGTGTTTTAAAAACTATCAAAATCAAATGCTTCTTTTACCGGGTAAAAATCAACTGTTTTGCTGGTAAAAATGTATAAACCTGTGCATATCGTAGTTTCCTATGCGCTTTACTTACTTTATTTAGGATGCTTCATCGAACATCAATCCTCGATTTGCAAATCGAGAATTAATATTAACTTTGTCAAATGAAACAGCATAATGGAATGCGTCCACACGATATTGTCGTGTTGTTAAAAATACTGGTAACATCAGATGACTGGTTAAATAAAGACCTAGCCAAAAGCTTGTACATTAGTACCTCCGAAATTTCAGAATCTTTAAACCGCTCTAAAATTGCCGGTTTAATTGATTTAACAAAAAGGACAGTTTTCAAAAAAAATTTGCTCGATTTTTTAAGCCAGGGGCTATCATACGTATTTCCGGTACAGGCTGGTGCATTAGTTAGAGGAATACCAACGGCACACTCGGCACCGGTTTTTAAAGATGCGTTAATTGCCGAAGATGTTTACGTTTGGCCTTATGCTGCTGGAACAAAAAAAGGACAAGCTGTGCAACCATTATATCCAAACTCAGTTTTAGCGGTACAAAAAGACGAAAAGCTGTACGATGTTTTGGCACTGGTGGATGCACTGCGGATTGGAAAAGTACGGGAACGTGAAATTGCAATCAACAAGTTAGCTGATATTTTTAAGCAGGAATATGCACACTAACATTATCAGGATAAAAGCGGTTGCACGAGTTTTATCTGCTTTAAAAGAAGCATTTGTTTTTGTTGGCGGTGCAACGGTTTCTTTATATGCAACACATGCAGATTTAGCTGGCGAAGTTAGGCCAACTGAAGATGTTGATGTACTTATCGAGATAGTTAGTTACTCGGGATTTGTACAATTGGAAGAAAAACTACGTGCTGTTGGTTTTGTAAATGATACTGAATCGGGCGTTTATTGCCGGTACAAAATTCAAGGGATTATTGTTGATGTAATGCCTACGAATGATACCGCTATTGGGTTTAGCAACAAATGGTATCCCGAAGGCTTTAAAAATGTAGTAACAGCGCAACTGGATGAAAGAACAAAAGTCAAAATATTTTCATTGCCATATTTTATAGCCAGTAAATGGGAAGCTTATAAAGGCCGGGGCAAAGGCGATTACCGAACCAGTAAAGATTTTGAAGATTTAGTGTACCTGTTCGAAAATGTTGATGACCTGCAAGGTCAATTAAATAAAGCGCCAGCACACTTATTTAATTATTTGCAGGAAGAAATTTTAAAAGTAATTGATACATCTGATTTTAAAGAAGGATTATATGCACACATACAAGGCGGTTATACAGGTATTGACGCCAACATACTTTTGTTTAAATTAAAGGAAGCTTTTAACATTCCAATTTAACCAATACTGTTTTTACCACCCAAAATTCTATGTCTGCATTACACCAATTTTGCTGCCTTTCCAATCGGGAAACAAAATTTGGTCATTGTTGATTTTTAAATGTTTGTCGGCCACTTCACTAAAAACACTTCTGAAATCGGTGGTAACGGCCAGGTCGCGGCCATCTTCCAGGTTTTCAACCGCTAAAGGTTTGATGTTGCCATGAACGATGCCGCCGTTGACATCGTTCCCCAAAATAAAATTGCAGGAAGCACGACCATGATCGGTTCCGCCGGTTCCGTTTTGGTGCACGGTACGGCCAAACTCGGTCATCGTCATCAGCGTAACATCATCCTGGTAAATGCCTAAATCGGTCCAAAAAGCTACGATGCTGCTGCTTAAATCGCTTACATTCCGGGCAAAAATGCCGTTTTCGGTGCCCTGGTTAAAGTGCGTGTCCCAACCACCCGATTCGGCAAAAGCTACTTCCATGCCCACATCCATTTTCACCAGTTGCGCAATTTGTTTCAAGGCATTGCCCAAAGCGGTGGTCGGATAGACGGCGTTATTGGCTGGCTGGTAATTTTTGACATCTGTTTTTTGCAGCATTTTTACCGCATCAAAACTCTCTTTTCCGGTTTGCTTCAAGAGGGAAGAAGAAGTCTGGTCGTACAAATCCTTAAAACTACGTGCAGCCAAATTTGCACCGTTCGGGTTGCCGCGCATTTGGATGGCAAAATCCTGCAAATTGTTGATGGCGACCGAAGGATGATCGCCATAAAAAGAGCGTGGCATGGCCGAAGTTAAGCTGACACCCTGAAAAGGAGAAACGGCATCGTGGCCCAACAAACCAATGGCACGGTCAAGCCAGCCGCTGGCCGTACCTTTGTTAAATGGCGTGCCCGATTCCATATAATCCTGCGCATCAAAATGCGAACGCGTATTGTTTGGCGAACCAATGCCGTGTACAATGGCCAGCCGTTTTTCGCGGAACAAAGGTTCAAAAGCATTCATGGAAGGGTGCAGACCGAACTTTCCGTCCAGGTCAATCAGTGGTTTGTTGCTGCTGCTTTTGGCTGCCGACATAAAAAGCGTTGGCCGGGCAGCTTGCAAAAAAGTATCGGTAAAAGGAGTAACGGCCATCAGGCCATCCATTGCGCCGCGCTGAAAAATGCAGACCAGCACTTTTTTCTTTTTGTACAGTTCCTGCTTTTTTACGCTGGCTGCTGCTTCGGCCACAAATGCCGGGATGCCGCCCAAACCAATGCCAAAAAGTGCCAGTCCGCCTGCTTTGATAAACCCTCTTCTTGATGTCATGATCAGAAAAAATTAAAATCCGTGTTGAATAAAATTAACGTCTTTGAAACTCCGGCGAACCCACAATTACGCCAACCACTTGTGCCAGCATCGAATTGTTGTTTGGCCGGCTTTGCATCGCCACATAGGTTTTGTTGGCCGGCATACTGTTTTTATCGGTGTTTTTTTTGGCTTCATCGGCAAAAACCATTTGCTGAGGCGTAGCTTCCACCGGTTGTACAGGAGCAGATTTGCCCGTGGCGTCTTCCACTTTTTTGCTGAGGTTGGGGTCTTCCAGCATGGGTGTCAGCCTTTTGATGGTTTGGCTGAGGTCGCGTTCGGGCATAATCAGTTTGCTGTATGTAACCAAAGCGGCCTGCGCACTTTCGGGTTCGTGGTGATTATTTAAAGCAGCCAGATCAACCTGGATGCCCGGAATACGATTGGCAGCCAAAGCCAAACCAAAGTTCATGCGGTTAAGCAACGCGCCGGTGTTGATCCAATATTGGCCTTTGTCCGGGAAACCGGTTGGTGCCTGGTAATAATACATTTTCTGTCCCATTTTGGTAACCCAGTTGTACAATTGATAAGGCTGGCTGATGGTAGCATCTAAACTCCGCACCGAACTGATAGCCAGCTCGAAAGGCGATTTTGTTTTTTCGCGCAAGGCATCTTTTCCCCAAAATTCGGGCGAGGAAACCATTGTGGTCAATACTTTTTTGATGTCACCGT
>NZ_CALMAT010000136.1 GCF_937859865.1 uncultured Mucilaginibacter sp. | reverse complement strand
CAAATCCAAACTGTGCAAACGCCAGGCGCCATCCACCACATAAATATAGCCGGCAAAAGTGGGGAAACTTTTACGTTTGGGGATAACCTGCAGTTTATGGATCAGCAAACCGTTTTCGTTAAAACTGCCCACCAATTTGTACTTGTAAAAAGCCAGTGCATTTTGGGCGATGGGCGAAACAAACGAACGGTTGCTCAAGGCGTCCCAATGCAGCAGGTTGTTGTAAAAATCGGTTTTGATATCCAGGGCGCGGTTAAAATTGAAGCCGGGATGGTCGCCGGCCATTCGGGAAGCCTCCAAAACTTCTTTCACCTTTCGCCTTCCGGCATAATTAAACTGCGAACTTGCTTCGGCCTGATAAATGATGCTGCTGCCTTTTTTGCTTAAACTCAATACTTTGATTACACTATCGTTGAGGTAACGCTTTGGCCCCGAAACCAGCTTTTGCACGCCTTTTAAATAAACCTTGCACGTGTAATTGTCCACTTGTTTTTTGTAGAAACGGCGCTTGCCGATCACTTTTCGGATAATGGCATAAGCCGGGTCTTCCCCGTTGGCCGATGCTTCTTTTACCACTAAATTTTCTGTCTCCAGCCGGATGTCCAAAACGGTGTCCCGCTTTAAATCAAGCGTTATGGCGGTTTGCTTTTGCCCAACCAGGCTGAAAATAAGTTTGTACGAACCTGAATTTAGTTTGAAGCTGTAAAAGCCACGTTCGTTGGCCAGCATGCTTAAAGTGGTGTGTTCTGCAAAAACGGCGGCAAAAGGCAAACGTTTACCTGCGGCATTTGTAACTGTACCGCTTACTTTATGCTGCTGGGCGGCAGCAAACAAAGGGAACAGCAAGACAAAAACCAACAGTAAAAATTTCTGCATGAAACACAAAAACAATTTAGAGACAACAGATTAAAAAAAGATTAATTGCTTTTGAACTTTAACCGCCAACAATCAAAAATATTACACAACAAATATACTGGTTAAATAACCTTTTTGTATAAAACACAATTTAAGCGGATAATTATGTTTTTTATACGGTAAAAGAAGCATGCCGAACGGATTATTTAGGTAGATAAAACAACATCGCCGATAGTCAAATTTTGAATTAAAGCTGCCGGATTGATTTAAACATCGGCAAATAACTTTTTAACCCTTATTTTTGCACGTTAAAAAGCCGGATTTTTTCGTTTCAAGCTTATGTTAGAACAAATTACAGATTATACAACGGAGGTCAACAATTTCAATCCTGCCAATGCTGCCGAACTGGAAGCTTTCCGTATCCGTTTCCTCGGCACAAAAGGTTTGATCAAAGACCTTTTCGACCAGTTTAAAACCGTTGGCGCCGAAGAAAAACGCACAATGGGCAAAGGCCTGAACGAGTTTAAGCAACTGGCCGAAGCCAAATACCAAAGCCTAAAAGAAGCTTTGGAAACGCAGCCTGAAAAAACGGTTTCCAAAGAGGATTTGACTTTGCCGGGCGAAGGTTTCGAAATCGGTTCGCGCCATCCGCTTTCTTTGGTCCGAAATGAAATCATTGATATTTTTAAACGTTTGGGTTTTATCGTAGCCGAAGGGCCGGAAATTGAAGACGACTGGCACAATTTCTCCGCCTTAAACTTCCCGCAGGAACATCCGGCGCGCGACATGCAGGATACTTTTTTTATCAGCAAAAAAAGCCCGGCTGATTCTGGTGAGGCAGCCGGCGATATTGCTTTACGCACGCACACTTCTTCGGTACAAGTCAGGATGATGGAAGCCGGAAAACCGCCTTTCCGCGCCATTATGCCGGGCCGCGTTTACCGCAACGAGGCCATTTCGGCACGGGCACACTGCTTTTTTCATCAGGTGGAAGGATTGTATGTGGATGAAAACGTTTCTTTTGCCGACCTCAAACAAACACTTTATCATTTTGTGCAGGAATTGTACGGGCAAGGCACTAAACTGCGCTTCCGTCCCTCCTACTTTCCGTTCACAGAACCTTCGGCCGAAATGGATATTTCCTGCACCATTTGCCACGGTTCGGGTTGCCAGATGTGCAAGTACACCGGCTGGGTAGAGATTTTGGGCTGCGGCATGGTTGACCCGAACGTGCTGGAAAACTGCGGCATTGATTCAACAAAATACACCGGTTTTGCGTTTGGAATGGGTATCGAACGCATCACCAATTTAAAATATGTTATCCGAGATTTGCGTTTGTTTTCCGAAAACGATGTCCGCTTCTTAAAACAGTTTCAAACCGAAATCAGTTGAGCCGAAAAATTCCAGTATTGCTTCTTTTATGCCTGTTTTTTCTCTCCTGCGGAAAAACAAATGTTGGTGCCATCCCGAATGTTCCGGTCAATTTCAGTGCGCCGCTTTCTGACCCGCGGATCAGCAGGCTGACTGCGGCCGGTGGTGCCGTTACCATTGATGGTTATGGCGTTGCCGGATTAGTAATTTACCATCGCCCGGACGATATTTATGTAGCTTACGACCGTTGCAGCAGTTATCAGCCCGAAAACCATTGCGCGGTAACTCTGGACAGCCCAACTTTCACCGCAACCGACCCTTGCAGCGGTTCCAAGTTTTCGCTTTCGGATGGCTTGCCGGTAAAAGCACCGGCAACGCGTTATTTAAGAGCTTACAGTGTGAATATCAGTCAGAACCAAATTTTTGTGAGCAACTGAAATGGAAACTGACAAAACAACCGAATGCATTAAACAGGCCGCCCGCGAGTTGTACCGCAAGTTTGGTTACCATAAAACCAGCGTGAACGAAATTGCCAAAAAAGCCAAAATTGCCAAAGCCACCATTTACAAATATTTCGACAGCAAAGAAGCCATTTTACAGGTTTTGCTGATGGATTATATCCGGACAAGTGTGGACGATTTGATCCAAAACAGCGCGATGGACAAGGACGAGGAAAAACATTTGACCAACCTCATCATGAAAACCAGCCGCCTTTCGTACACCATTTGCAACGAATTTATTGGTTGGGATTTTATCCGCGAATCGGCCAATGCACAGGATTTCCTCAAAAAGCTTTCCAACGAACTGGAAGAACTGCTGTACAAATCCTTCACAGGCGTAAGCGAACTGCATATCAACGATACTTTCCCGGCCAGGCTGCGTTTCCTCATCAAATCCAGCAAAAGCATTGTGTTTAGCTTTGCTTTTACTTCGGTGAGTGATTCGGATGTGCGGAAGAATTTTGTGAGCTTTCAGAAAGAGATTTTGCCGTATTTGGTTAAGGCGGCGTTGAAGTAGGAAGCTTCTTTTACCGGGTAAAAATCTTAGAGCTTGTTTAAAATTTGTTCAATATATTTTCAATGCTTCTTTTATCCCCTAAAAATCATTGGTTTATTATACTTTTTGTATCGGCCAAGCATTTAAAAACAGAATTTATAGGCATAAAAGAAGCATTGGAAACTCTTATGATAGAAATTTAAACAGGCCCTAAATCATGAAAACATAAAACAGGTTTCCGAACCTACTTCCCGCTACTAATCAAGGCCAAAGAAAGTGCGGCAATGTCTCCGATGTTTTCGGTTAAACCAGCAGGAACAATCCGGCAAGCCTGATACGAACTTTCATAAGCTTCCCTTTGGATAACTTTCATCATAATTGGCTCCAACAAATGTATGGCCCTGCCATAAATACTTCCCAAAATAATTAATTCCGGGTTTAGGATATCAATAAACAGTGCCAGTGCTTTTCCTAAATATTCTGCACAAATATGATAAACGTCTATGGCGGTTTCATCACCATTTACGGCGGCATCTGCTACGGATTTAGCGGTTATGTTTTTTAAATCTTCCAGGCTTTCGCAAAAAGAAACTTTCAAACCCATTTGCAGTTTTTCGCGGGCTTTAATTTGTGCAAGCTGAGCAATTCCGCCGCCACTGCAATAGCCCTCAAAAGATCCGGCTTTTCCAAACCCTACCGGCCCGATATCAGACAACCTGATATGCCCAACTTCTCCTGCCAGATCTGAAATCCCGGAATATAGTTTTCCATCTAAAATTAATCCAGCACCCATACCCGTCCCAAAAGTTAAAAAAATCAGGCTGTTGTACCCTTGTCCCGCGCCATATTTCCACTCTGCAACTGCACAGGCATTTGCATCATTTTGAAGGAGGACTTTTCTTTTAAACCGCTTTTCTGCCATTTCAACAATGGGGATATTGTCCCAGCCGGGCAAGTTGGGCGGTGATAATATTAATCCTTTTTTACTGCTAAGCGGGCCGCCGCAACTGATTCCGATTCCTTCAACTTGTTCTACTGCAATCTGGTGTTTGTGCAGCAAATCCTCGGCGGTTACAAAAAGAAGTTCAATCATTTCGTAAACCGGCAAATTTGTTGATAAGACTTGCTTAACCCTTATCTCTATCTTTTTTTCCTGAGTAAGACTACCAATTACGACAGCACACTTTGTGCCTCCAATATCAAAACCTAATAGCATTTCTTTAATTTTCTGTTAACGGACTAATTTTAATTGATTTGAAATTTACTTTTTTATGCTTTGCATAAAACCACAAATAGTTGCCTTTTTGTATTCCCCATCATTTTAATGCTTCTTTTATCAACCTAAATTATACACACCAATTTTTGTATGCTAAAAGAAGCATAACGAATTTTTCTCCTATTTGTTAAACAGATTTTTATTGGGCGGTTAAATGTCTTTAGGGCTATCGCCAGCACGCCAATGGTTTTCTATTTCTTCCAGTGATTTTCCTTTTGTTTCCGGGATGTAGTAATAGCCCCAAAACAAGCCAATTATACAAACTAATGCGTAAGCCCAAAAAGTATAATCAATACCTAAAGAGTTTACCAGTTTTAAAAATGTAAATGCGATGATTGCGTTAAAACCCCAATGAGAAAGAGAGCCGATGCTCATTCCAACACCTCGTACGTTTAGCGGAAATACCTCGGAAATTAAAAGCCAGCCTAATGGGGCAAGGCTTATAGCGATAAAGATAATATAGCAAACGATGCTTAGTATAGCAAAAACAGGAAGGCTGGAACCTAAGGCTTCTTTGAAATGAAAACAGGCGCCCAATAATGCCAGAGAAGGTATCATGCCACAAAGACCAACAAAATATAATTTTCTTCTGCCAACTTTGTCCAGCAGGAATACCGATAATAAACAAGCCATTACATTGACTGAGCCTATGATGATTGCCGGGATAATTGTTGCCGTATTGCTTACAATGCCTGCAATTTTAAAAATAATAGGCGAATAATAAATAATGGTGTTTACACCCGAAAACTGTTGAAAGAAGAATATACCAACCGTGATAATTAAAGGAGCACGAAGCCAAGGTTTCAAAATTTCTGTAAACGAAGCCGTATTTTGAGAAGATAAAGCAATTTCATTCTTCATCTCAGCCAGTGTTTGCTCGATCATATCTGCATCCTCTAATTTTGTCAATATCCTTTTTCCTTCATCCCATCGGTTTTTACTGATTAACCATCGCGGTGTTTCAGGCAGAAAAAACATTCCCACTAAAAGAATGGCAGCAGGTACAAACCCTACTAAAAACATCCACCGCCATGATGCATTATTATTATCATTAGATAGCAAATAATCAGTAATATAAGATAATAGTATTCCGATGGTAATCATCAGCTGGTTAAGCGTTACCAATGCGCCCCTAACCCGCGCAGGTGATATTTCTGAGATGTACATGGGCACTACATAGGATGTAATACCAATTGCAATACCAATAATTATCCGCATGACAATCAACACAGAAATATTTGGTGCGTAAGAACAGCCAATCGCACCGATTATAAAAATGACAGCATTGATGATAATCATTTTTTTACGGCCGATAATATCAGATAATTTGCCGCTGCTGATAGCCCCAATAATTGCGCCTATCAGTACTGTTGTGGTAATCCACTCAATACTGGCATCACTAAGATGCCAGTATTGTTTTAGAAAGGGAAGTGCCCCAGAGATCACCCCTGTATCAAATCCAAATAGTAGCCCGCCTGTAGCTGCAATTGTTGCAATTAACAAGACGTTGGGTTTTAATTTCATGTTTTTTTATTTTAGTTTAAGCTTGTTTAAATTTTTGTCAGTTAATTTTCAATGCTTCTTTTATCGCCTAAAAAACAGTAAAGCTTAATTTGTTTTGTGAAGGTACGGTGCAACCACCAATTTTATAGTGCTAAAAGAAGCATCAGGATATTTTATAAATAAAATTTAAGCAGGCTCTAAAAACCTGGGTTCTGCTTATATAGCCCTTTGCTGTAATTGATTTGGTTAAGCGGTATCGGTAAATATTCATCACGCCCTTTGGTAAATTTTGCTGTTGACAGATAAGGCCGTTTGATTGATTCGGAGGCGAAATAGCTGTTTAAGTAAGTATCAGCTATGCCCCATCGAACCAAGTCAAAAAAACGGTTGCCTTCCATTGCAAACTCCATACGCCGCTCAGTTCTTAATGCTTGCCTTGCATATGCTTGTGTCCATGTACAATTTACACCAGGTTGGTATATGTTTACTTTATAATTGGAAGTAAAAGACCCATCTGTCTGCTTAAGCTTTGATGTACTGTTAGCTGCTCTTTGCCTCACCATATTAATTATTGGGAGTGCCTCTAAAGGCCTGTTTAATTCGATCAATGCTTCTGCCTTCCACAGCAATACATCTGCATATCGGATCAATTCCCAGTTTTTTGAACTCGACATAAACGGCGGAATTTTCTGAAAAGAAGGGTCATCTGCGGCAACTACGTCTTTTAAGCTTGAATAAAAACCGTAAATAGCCGGTGCGCGCGCCCAGGAATTTTGATAAACAAAATATGGTTCATATTTAAATGGGTGGCCAGGAATTGCAACCGTATGGTCCAGTCGGGGATCAAAGGTCTGACTTAAAAAATCATTTACTTGGGTTGCATCTTTGCTATTATAACCTGTAAACATAGGCAGGCCATTATTATCTGTTTTAAAAGAATTCACTAAATCCTGACTTGGAATATGCTGCCAGCAACATCCGTAAGCAGGATTCATCGGATAAGAAAGGGAATGCCCCATATCAATCCGGCCAAACTGCGTCCCGTCGTTTTTTGAATATTGGATGGCAAAAACAGATTCCGGGCCATTTTCATTGGCAGTTAAGAAATTCTGCCCAAAATCATTTGCTAATGCATATTGACCGGAATTAATCACACTGTCACATAAAGTAACAACTTGATTTAATTTAGATTGATCAATACCTATAACGTTATACTTATTATCCTGTGTATAAGCTTGGTAAAGTAGCGTTTTAGCAAGGTAAGCCAAAGCTGTATATTTGTTTGGGCGTCCTTTATCCGTTTGAGTGGTAGGCAAAGCATTGGCGGCAAACCTAAAATCGTTGGCAACTTTAGTCCAGAGTTGATCGCTGGTGTAGGCTACATTGGAAATAGTATCATAAGAAGTTGTAGGTACATTTTCATCAATATAAGGAACCCTATTCCATAGTATTTTTAGCATGAAATAATAGTTGCCACGTAAAAAGCGCATTTCTCCCTGTCTTGCTGTTTTTAGTGGATAATTAGCCTGACTAATATTATCAATTCTCAGCAATGCATTATTGGCCCTGGCTAAATTGTTATAAAGCTGGGCCCACATTTGATCTGTCAAGGAGTTTGTGTTTTGATTGGTAACAAAAGTTTCATAATCGTTCCATTCACTATTATCACCAACCCCGTCGCCGCCTTTGTAAGCATCACCGCTTCGCATACTGCCCCAGGGCCAGAGGCTATTTGAAGTATGTAAGTTTTCGTTGCCTAAAGAAGAATAAGCAGCAATAACCATTTTGTCAATATTGGTTGGTGTATTTAGCTGATCACTTGCAATAACTCCTTGTGGTTGTTCGTCAAGTGCCTTTTTGCAGGAAACTACTGTTGCCAGTAAACATGTTATTAATAATATATACTTTTTCATTTTTTGTAGTATTGAATTTAAAATGACAGGTCTAAACCAATTGATGTGATGGCAGGTATCGGATAAGCGCCATTTGGATTTTCAGGATCTGTGGCTGTATAAGATTTACTTTTTATGGCAAACAGGTTATTTCCCTGTAAATAAACCCTTGCATTTTGAATCTTAATTGCTCTTAGTGCGTTCTTTAAATTATATCCAATTTGCAGGTTTCTTAATTTCAAATACGATCCGTTTTCCAGGTAGTAGGTTGATGTTCTACCTTCATTATTCCTATCAACTAAAGTCAGGGCTGGAATAGTTGAATTTGCATTGGTAGGAGACCAAGCATCTAAAACCCTGGTGCCCCAGTTTGTTCCTGGCCAAATTGAAGAAAAGTCTGTATAGTTCTTATACATGTTATAAACTTGACTTCCTTGTACTCCCTGAAAAAATAGGGCCAAATCAAAATTTTTGTATGATAAATTAAAGTTTAAGCCGTAAGTGAAATTTGGATTACCGTTACTAATGTATGTTTGATCATTGGCATCAATTTTTCCATCACCGTTTAAGTCTTTATACCTTATCCTTCCCAGTCCTTTTCCAGGTTGTGCAGCGGAATTATCTACTTGCGCCTGGGAAGTAAAAAGCCCATCAGCAACATATCCATATACAGAATTTATAGAATGGCCTAAAATGGTTTGGGTAGTACCATTACCGGCATAAGCCGTTAAAACATTTGAGGGAAGATAAGTTACCTTGTTTCTGAAAGTAGCAATATTACCGCTAACTGTAAAATTAAAGTCTTTTGCAATTTTACCGTCGTAGGTTAACAGTGCTTCAATGCCTTTATTCTGCATTGACCCTCCGTTATAAGTCTGAGCACCTCCTTCGCCGATTACCGCTAAATAACCAGGGGTAATTAATATTCCAGTTGTGTTCTTGACAAAATAATCAACCGAGCCAGTAATTTTTTGGTCAAACAAACCAAAGTCTAATCCAAAGTTTGATTCCTTAGTTGATTCCCACTTTAAGGAATTATTTCCCTGCTGGATTTTCACAAACCCGGAAGGCAAAGTCCCTGAGCCAGATCCGGTAATATCATAGGCTGTCCCACGATCTGCAGTAAATGTAGGATCGGTACCATAAATAGCCGAATACAAAGTGTATGTAGCATAATTACCAATTGTTTGATTACCCGCTTGCCCGTATGTTTGATTACCCGTTTGCCCATACCCATAACGCAATTTTAAGTCAGAAATAAAAAGAAGTTTTTTTATAAATTCTTCCTGACTTAATCTCCACCCTAATGAAGCTGCCGGAAAGGTTCCATATTTGTTATTTTCACCAAACCTGGATGACCCATCTCTTCTTAATGTTACAGAAGCAATGTACTTATCATCAAAAGTATAATTCGCTTTTCCAAAAAATGACAGTAGAGAATAGGCACTGCCATTACCACCATTAAGTATGTTAGAAGAACCGGCATCTAAATAAGCATAATTTATATTTTCAATTGCATATCCCTGTCTGCTGCCATAAAAGTTTTGATTCAAGTAGTGGATTGATTCCTGGCCTGCTAAGAAATTCAATTTACTTTTACCTAAGTTTAAATCATAAGTCAAAGTATTTTGCCAAATTAAATTACCATCAAAATTTTGAGAATTTGCTGTTAGGTTCGAAGGATCTGATAAAAATCCTGATACGTATGATTTTCTTAATGTCCTTTCGTACAAACCGTCATAATCAATTCCAAAAGTTGTTTTAAGATGTAAGCCGGGCACTACGTTAAGATCTGCAAAAGCATTACCTGTTATCCTTCCAAAGTAACTTTGGTTTTGTTTGTTGTCTTCAATCAGGCGGGCAGGATTTTGTCTATCGGTCATACCCGCTGCAGGTCCACCCCAACCTCCTGTTGTGGTGTATACGGGCACTATTGGGTTTTGTACTAATGCTCCAAAGAGTACATCTCCTACTGGTATCAGTTTATCATTAATGTATGTAGTATTGAAGTTTTCCCCTACTTTTAATATACCCTTAAAAAAACTGTAATCAGTATTAAGCCTTATGGTTGCTTTATTGGTGTGGGTTTCTTTGACAATCCCTTTATTGTCGTAATAACCTACAGAGAAAAAGCTATTACCCCTTTCTCCGCCATTACTAAAAGCAACATTATAGTTTTGTACTAATGATGTTTCACCTATTTCATCAAACCAGTTTGTGTTGGCCGGTTTCATTGTTTGGGCAGCATCAATATAATTTGGAAGTATAACGCTGTTAAGAACAGGGTTAGTGAAACTTTTATTCCAGTCAAACTTGTATATCTGATTGTTATTAACCTGAGTTCGGTTAATAATTTGCAATAAAAGTTTGTCAACCAGGGGAAATGTAAGTATATTTAAGTATCTGACATTCAAATATTTAAATACATTTCCTTATGATTGACTTCAATAAAATTAGCGATATTTTTTGTCTTGTAGACGAGTTCTGCAAAGATTTTGACAAAACCACCCGGTACTTTATTTTAGGCAAGCCCTCCAAACGGCCTTCAATAATGTCAAAGAGCGAGGTCATTTCTATCTGTCTGCTTTTTCATTTGAGTGGGTTTAGGTGCTTCAAGCACTTTTATATGTTTTATGTCCAGCGGCATATGCAGGCTGAATTTCCCAAAACAGTGTCCTACAACCGTTTTGTCGAACTTAGCCAAAGCGTGCTCATGCCAATGGCCATCTTTTTGAAAACCTGCTGTTTGGGCACCTGTTCAGGCATTTCGTTCGTTGATTCCACGCCCATCAGGGCTTGCCACAACAAACGTATCAAAAGAAACAAAGTGTTTAAAGGCATAGCAGAAGTAGGCAAATCTACAATGGGCTGGTTTTATGGATTTAAACTTCACATCGTGATCAATGACAAGGGTGAAATCCTGAACTTTGCCATTACACAAGCAAATGTGGACGACAGGGAACCGCTTAAAAGCGAGGGGTTTTTAAAAGCAGTGTTTGGAAAATTGTTTGCAGATAAAGGGTACATCTCGGAAAAACTAACCAAAATACTGTTTGTTGGTGATATCCATTTGATAACCAGCATCCGTAACAACATGAAGAACAGCTTAATGACGATGAACGACAAAATCATGCTCCGTAAAAGGTCAGTCATAGAAACTGTTAACGATGAACTAAAAAACATCTGCCAGATCGAACATTCCAGGCACAGGTCTTTTACCAATTTCACCTCAAACCTCGTTGCCGGATTGATTGCCTATTCCTTCCTACCCAAAAAACCTTCTATCAATTATCAAAATATCTATTCTAATCAAATTATGGCCTTTTGATTAATCGAACTCAGGTTATTAGGATCTGTACCGTCATTAACGGAAGCACGCCAATAAGCTTCACCTTTTTGCTGGGTGTTTAACATTGATAACTTTGAATTATAATATTGCAATGATGATGAAGCATTGACGTCTATACGGCTTACACCCTTTCTTCCTTTTTTAGTCGTAACTATAATTACCCCGTTTGCAGCTCTTGAACCATATATCGTAGCAGAGGATGCATCTTTTAATACTTGTAACGATTCAATGTCCGCCTGATTGATCTCCTCAAGGCCTCTGGTTGTTGGTACGCCGTCAATTACATATAAAGGGTCATTATTATTAAGTGTGCCAATACCCCGAATCCTGACTGTAGCTCCGCCTTCCGGTGATCCATTAGTAGTGATATACACACCTGGCACCCGCCCCTGAAGTGCTTTAGTTGCATTACCTTGAGGTATATCCTTAATGTCAGCCATTTTGACAACTGAAACTGCACCGGTAAGATCTGCTTTTCTCTGTGATTGATAGCCAGTAACAACAACTTCATTTAAATTATTCGTATTATATTCTAAGGCTATAGATATTGGCCCAGTCGTATTTTTAACAGTGTAAGTAAAGGTTTGCATACCCACATAAGAAAAAATGATCTGTGTATTTAAACCGGCCGCTATACTGAATTTCCCATCTTTATCAGTAGTAGCTGTTCCCTGGTTAGATTTAACAGTAACACCTGTTAAAGGTGTACCCAAATCTTTATTGGTGACCGTACCGGTCACAGTTTTTTGTTGAGCGTGGAGCATCAAACAAAAAAGCATTAAGATAGATGTTAAAATTGTTTTCATAAAAAATATAGGTTATCGTTTGGTTTTAAAAATTCGGGTTACAAAACTTAGGGAGGACTTTTGTTTAATCGTTTAAAGTCAAGATGTATATTGCTTAACATAATTGTATAAATAAGCATGATTATTTCTTTAAACGTTTAAAGTAATAGGGGAAAAAATTATTCTTTACACGATTTACCAATTACAAATTCAGTTTCTATATAAGTTTGGTTGATGATTTTGTTATGATTAATCAAATCAATCAAAGTATTTACCGCCAATCGTCCCATTTTTTCAAAAGGTTGCCTGGCATGTGTAATAGGGCAATGAAACAATTCAAAGGCTTCGGCCTCGTCAAAACTAAAAACCGAGAGATGTTCAGGCACTTTCAGTTTTAGTGCATTAATATGCTTTAACCCATAAATTGCCAAACGATCTGTTGCAAAAAATACTGCATCACAATTATTTTCTTTAGAAATGATTTGGTTAATCGCTTTTTGCATCTCTGATTTATAATTGATAGCCTTTATCCGCGGCATCCAACTCTCCGAAAACTCTAAACCATATTCTTTTAGGGCTGTTAAATAACCCCTGTTGCGTTCTAATAAATTAAAAAGGGTTGTTTGATAATTAATAAAGGCGATACGTTTATGACCAGTCTTAATTAAATATTTTGTCGAATCATAAGCTGCTTTAAAATTATCAAGTGCAACACTGTTACACAATATATTAGAAAAATTTCTGTCGATTAAAACAAATGGAATTTCTGATTTTTGAAGATTAAGAATTGAATTTTCTGATTTTTCTACCGGTACAAGGATTAATCCGTCAACCTGCCTGTTAACCAATACATTAATCAATTCATTAAACTTTTCGCTATTTTCATTAGAACTACCAAGAATCACATTAAAATTTTTCTTTTTAGCTTCTGCTTCAATAGCCCTGGTTATTCCTGAACTGTACTTATAATTAATATCTGCAACGATTAACCCAATAGTGTGGGTTTTTTGGGTTTTAAGGCTTTTAGCAATTTGATTTGGACGGTAATTAAGTTCTATTGCTGCTAATTTTATCTTTTCAGCAATTTCCTTTCCAACCTGTTTTTCTTCAGCTTGTCCGTTTAAAACATAAGAAACCAATGCGGTTGAAACACCAACATGCTGGGCGATATCTTTAAGAATTACCTTTTTCAACTTATAATTGGTTTAACTAATACGAGAAAGAGAAAACAAATGTATTACTTTAAACGATTAAAGGAAATAATTTTTAAATTATTTTTAAAAGCCTTTTTAAATTTTTTAGGGTTAATTTATAATACTTCTTTTACCACCAAAAAAGTAACAACCGTTACTGCTTTTTATTTTTTGCAACAACAGGATTTATTAGCATAAAAGAAGCATTCTTATTTCCCTTTTAAAATTTAAATAAGCTCCTGTTTATAATCCTATTTTCCACAAATCTTTCATTTACGCAAAAAGTTAAAAACTGGCATCGAAAAATAAAGTTGGAATACCAAAAGATGAGCAAAACAAAATTTGTGCTGATTTAAATAAAGGGTACGAGCTGGGCGACAAAAAGCAAATGATATTGGATGCAATCGAAAAGTATTGCAAGTAAAATCTTTTGACGCTAATTCTCGATACTTCTTTTACCACCTAAAAATCTTCCCGCCTTCCATTTCCTAAAACTAAAAATTGCCCTAAATTTGCGGCTCATGAGAAGAACATCACCGCGCGAAAAAACCATTGTAGAAAACGTAGCCATTTTTGATATTGCCGAAGAAGGAAAAGGTGTTGGCCGCGCCGGCGAATTGGTGGTTTTTGTAGAAAAAGCGGTGCCGGGAGATGTGGCTGATATCGAAATTTTCCGCAAAAAGAAAAACTTCGGCGAAGCTAAAATTACTACCCTAAAAACAGCATCCGATTTACGTACCGAACCTTTTTGCCAGCATTTTGGCGATTGCGGCGGCTGCAAATGGCAGCACATGACGTACGAAGCGCAGTTGCATTACAAGCAAAAAGCTGTAACCGATGCTTTAGAACGTATCGCGAAAATTGATGTGAGCAATGTAATGCCGATCTTGCCCTCGCCGGAAACACGTTATTACCGCAACAAATTAGAGTTTACTTTTTCGGATAGAAGATGGCTCACCAACGGCGAAATCAGCAGCGGCGAAACTTTTGCTACAGATGCTTTGGGTTTCCATGTTCCGTTGTATTTCGACCGGATTTTGGATATTCAGAAATGCCATTTGCAAACTGATCCTTGTAACGAAATCAGGAACAGTGTACGGGATTTTGCCATTAAAAACAGCATCAGTTTTTACAATTTGCGGAACCACGAAGGTGCGTTGCGAAACTTAATTGTCCGCAGTTCTTCCACCGAAGAATTAATGGTGATTGTGGTTTTTGCTTACGCAGAAGAAGATGAAAGGAACAACTTGCTGGAGTTTATCAAAAATTCATTTCCACAAATCACTTCGCTTTTGTACATCATCAACCAAAAGAAAAACGATACGATTTTTGACCAAGAAGTGATTACGTACCACGGTCGCGATTTTATTTACGAGGAAATGCGCACCGATTTTACCGGCATAAAAACAGTACGTTTCCAAATCGGGCCAAAATCTTTTTATCAAACCAACTCGCACCAGGTCACGCGTTTGTATGAAGTTGCGCGTGATTTTGCCGGTTTTAAAGGCGATGAATTGGTTTACGATTTATACACCGGTGCCGGAACCATTGCCAATTTTATCGCCGGAAAAGTGAAACAAGTTATCGGGATTGAATATGTGGAAAGTGCCATTGAAGATGCAAAAGTAAATTCAAACATTAACAATATTACCAATACTGTTTTTTTTGCAGGCGATATGAAGGCTGTTTTGGATGCTTCTTTTATGGCACAAAATGGCAAACCGGATGTGATCATCACCGATCCGCCGCGCGCCGGAATGCACCCGGACGTGGTAAACCGTTTGATGGAAATTGCAGCCGAAAAAATAGTTTACGTAAGCTGCAACGTGGCCACACA
>NZ_CALMAT010000135.1 GCF_937859865.1 uncultured Mucilaginibacter sp. | reverse complement strand
TTTCCGGGAGCAAGATCATCCAAATAAGCCATAATCTCATCCATTATAAACGGATGATGAAACCTGCTTAAATCAACTTTTTTTAGAAAAGCTTCGGCCGTTTCCAGGTTTTCGCCCATGTACGGCACCATTGAAGCTTCTCCGTAACCCGTAAAACCTTGATATTCTAATTTTACAAGCATTAAAGGCGTGGCTGTGCGCGAAAATTTGGCGATGGTAAACGGATGTTTCAGTTCGAGCTGGTAAGGTTGGTAAGTCAGTTTCATGTTAAATCGCCTAAAGCTAAAAAATCCCGACTAAAATCATCTCTATCTTTGGCGAATATGCAAACGGAAATTTACAAGCCTTTCGATACCTTTAATTTTGGCAACCGAACCTGCTTTTTATCGGGCAAACCGCTGCAATCGGTAGAAGAAAAAATCCAGGTTTTTCCGGCCTGGCTCCTTTCAAAATATAACCTGTACGACCAGCCGTTTAAAATGCTGGACGAGAATTTCCCGACGTACAAAGATTTAAAGTTGCCTTGCGCTGCCGAAGTGAACGAGTTGTACATCGAGCCTTTGGAAGCCGAAATCAAAGCCGCTTTTGAACAGGGTTTTGAAGCCGTAAAAGCTTTGGACGAGTGGAAACTTTTCCTTTGGGCCGGCAAATTGATGTATGGTATTATTTTTAACGAATTGCAATCGGCTATCAAGCAGCAATACGCGCAAGGCCAGGGATTGAACATTTCGCAATCGCTGATGCACAAGTTTAGCCAACTGCACCTGATGTTGCAGATGCTTCTTTTACCGATTGTTTTTGAGGATTTTAAACCGTTTAGTTTTTTTCTGTTTCAAATTGAACCGGAGACCGATCAGTTTAATTACCGCGATGAAATCAACTCGCTTACTTTTGCTTTGCGTTTAAAAGATTTCGGCTTTATTTTTTGCTTGCAGGATAACGGCGCAAATACCATTTATCACCAGGAAATTCTGGATAAAATACAAGGGCAAACGCTGCATCCCATCCAGTTTGAAGAGTTTAGCGGACGTATTTTTTACTCGGCTTATTTGTTTAACCGTTTGCCCGAGTACCATATTTTGCCGGTTAACGATAAAATTTATGTGGAAGCGATGCCGTTAAAAGGTTTAAGTTCGAAACCTTATTTTGATGAATGGAAGCCGAAAGTTTACGGCCAGGTTTTAGAAAGCTTTTGGAAACCCTGGGGATTTTTGCTGCTGGAAATCATCAAAAACCTGGAGCATCCAATGAGTTTTTTAGTGGATAAAAACAGTATGTTTATCAGGGCAAAGGAAATTGATTTGCCTGGATAAAAGCAGCTTTCAACCCTCAGCATAAGCTTTTACCACCTGCCTCGCCGTCCCCAAACCATCAATACCTAATTCAAGCACATCGCAGGGCTTTAAATAAACAGGCGGATCGAAGCCCAAACCAACGCCGGCAGGTGTCCCGGTAGAAATGAGATCGCCGGGCAGCAGCGTCATAAACTGGCTGATGTAGGAAATTAGTTTTGGAATGCCGAAAATCAAATCATCGGTATTGCCGTCCTGCATCGTTTCGCCGTTCAGTTTCAACCATAAACGCAGGTTATTTACGTCTTCAATTTCATCGGGCGTGGCCAAAAACGGGCCAAGCGGCGCAAATGTGTCGCAGCCTTTGCCTTTGTCCCAGGTGCCGCCACGTTCCAGTTGAAATTCGCGTTCAGAAACATCGTTGTGCAAACAATAACCGGCCACATAATCCAAAGCTTCTTCCTCGCTTACATAACTTGCTTTTTTGCCGATCACCAAAGCCAGTTCCACTTCCCAATCGGTTTTGGTCGAATTTTTTGGAATGACGATGGCATCGTTCGGGCCAACCAAAGCCGTGGTAGATTTAAAGAAAATAATAGGTTCTTCCGGGGTTTTAGCATTCGTTTCCTGTGCGTGTTTAGCATAATTTAAGCCGATGCAAACAATTTTGGAAGGCCGCGCAATCGGCGGGCCAAGGCGTTCTGTTGCTGCAATTGCAATCAGTTTCCCTTGGTTGGCTTTTACAAATTCTTCCAAACGCGCCAGGCCGTTGTCTTCAAAAAACTGTTCGTTGTAATCTCCGCCGTAGGCAGAAGTATCGTAACGGACGCCATCAATCAAAACGCCAATTTTTTCTTTTCCGGCTTCGCCATATCTTATCAGTTTCATAAAATAAATTTTTAGGTGGTAAAAGAAGCATGCTGTTTTTACCGGTGTTTTTTCATTGTTCAATTTAATAAAATCAAAGCTTTATTAACTTCTTTCTTCCCAAATTTGGCATAAATTCAAAATGGTGTCCACCGCTTTTTGCATATCCTGCACCGAAACCCATTCCTGCTTGCTGTGGAAAGCATGTTCGCCGGCAAAAATATTGGCGCAAGGCAAACCCATAAAAGATAAACGCGAGCCGTCCGTTCCGCCGCGGATGCTTTGTAAACGCGGTTGTAATCCTGTCCTTTTAATCGCTTCTATCCCATATTCAATTACCTGCGGATGCTGACTCAGCACTTGTTTCATGTTGCGGTATTGTGCCGAAATTTGTAGGGTAAAAGAAGCATCGGGGAAACCTTGTAAAACTTTTTCTGCAATTTTTTGGATTACATCGGAATGTTCTTTCAGTTTTTCATCCTCAAAATCACGGATGATAAAATCAATCACGGCTTCTTCCACAAAACCGCTGACCGAAACCGGATGGATAAAACCTTGTTTCCCTTCGGTGTTTTCGGGCGAAAGTTCTGTGGGAAGTTCGGCCAAAATTTTTCCGGCAATTTTAATGGCGCTTTGCATTTTTCCTTTGGCAAAACCCGGATGTGCACTTACGCCTTTGATAATTAACCTGGCACCGTCTGCCGAAAAAGTTTCATTTTCTATCGTTCCTGCCGATTCTCCATCTACGGTATAACCAAAATCTGCCGCCAGTTTTTTCATGTCGGCTTTATCCACACCGCGGCCAATTTCTTCATCCGGCGTAAATAAAATTTTGATCGCCCCGTGTTTTATTTCGGGATGATCCATCAATTGTTTGCAGGCATCCACAATTGCGGCCAACCCGGCTTTGTTATCTGCGCCAAGCAACGTAGTACCGCTTGCCGTAATTACATCATTGCCAAGCTGGTGCTGCAAATCCGAATGCTCTTTTAAGCGGATAATGATGGACGGATCGCCAGGCAAAACCAAATCCTGTCCTTGGTAATTTTGATGGACAATAGGTTTCACATTTTCACCGCTACAGTCCGGCGAAGTATCCATGTGCGAGCAAAAGCAAATTACCGGAACCTTTTTAACAGTATTGGCCGGAATGGTTGCATAAACGTAGCCGTATTCGTCCAGATGCGCATCCTGCAAACCGATCTGCAATAATTCTTCCACCAAAATTTTGCCCAGGTTTTTTTGCTTTTCGGTAGAAGGCGTGGCCGGAGACCCTGCATCGGATTGGGTATCAACCGCAACGTATTTTAGAAACCTATTTTGTACAGTATAATGCAACATACGCGAACCATTCATCGTTAAACATTTTTGATAATAAGTTAATAATTCTATTTTTGGATTGAGGGTCTTCAAAAGTAAAACTTAGTCGTGTCCTTCGGTTATTGTTCACTAAAAAATATAAAAGCTTGAAAAAGATCTTACTATTGGTTGCATTTGTGGTATCAAGTTACACTGTTTTTGCCCAAATCGGGTACAATTACCACCAAATTAGTTTAGGTGCGGGCATCAGCACGGTTAAAATACACGGCGATTTGAACAAGGCCTACAGCCAAGCCGCTTTTAACCTCAACCTAAACTATCATTTTACGCCTTTTGTAACTTTTAGTGTAGAAGGACAGACTGGAAAATTAGAAAGTGCCAATGCCGATACGGCTAAAGTTTTATACGGAGAGCAATCCAGCAATAAATATACGGCACTTATTTTTCATGCCGATGTGCAATTGGGCGAGTTTATCAATTACAGCGATGATTTTAGTGCAATCCCGATCCTGACCAAAATCCTGAACGGAGCCAAAAATATTTATATCGGAACGGGCGTTGGCGTGATCTTTAACAAAATGGATTACATCAACCGCCAGGATTATAAAGACCCAAATTTTAGTTATGCCGGATTGGATAAAAGCAACGAGTTGGTTATCCCGGTAAGGATTGGTTACGAATACAAAATTTACAATGCTTATGATGAGCCGCAAATCCGCATAGATTTTGGCTACCAGGGAAATTTTTCTACTGGTGATAATATGGATGGCATCAAATCCGGCCATTACGGCGATTGGTATTCGCAGGTTACTTTGGGGATCAAAATTGGGATTGGCGGCGTTACTTCCTACCGTAAACCAATCCATGTAGGCATGTTTTAACTAATAAGAAAAAAATTATAGTTTTACAATGGGCGATATCAAATTGATTTCTTTACTTTGATGCCTTGAAAAAAATCGCCGCTTTCACCTCGATACTGTTTTTATGCAGTAAAATTTCATTTGCCCAGCTTAGTTATAACTTCTCCAATTATAGTGTTGGTATTGGCGGCGGCATAGTTCGCGCTGATGCAGATTTGGCACAGCACACCACCAAAGAAGCTATTTTCGGTACGTTAAATTACAACTACTCGCCTTATATCACCATTACCGGAGAGTTGCAGGCCGGAAAATTAGCCGGCGGAAACCCGCAAACAGATAAAGATACCCGCGCTTTTGTCAACAATTATAAAGCTGCAATTTTGTATGGCGATATCCAGGCCGGGGAGTTTATTGATTACCAATACCGGGATTTGCTGAACATTTTAAAGAACATTTATGTTGGCACCGGCATTGGCGTTATCCATAATTCCATGGCTTTTGTGCAGCGGGTCAGCTTGAATAATCCCGGTTATGTTTTTCCGGGAGAAAACTCGAGCACAGAATTGATGGTGCCGCTTCGGATTGGCTACGAACTGAAATTTTTTAATTATTATCAGGAACCACACATCCGTTTAAACTTTGGCTACCAAATGAACTGGGTTTATGGCGAAGGTTTGGACGGTTACAATGACCCGCCAAGTATGTTTAGAAACAACCATGTTGACCGTTATTCGATGATCAGTATCGGCGTAAAATATAATTTTGGCAACCCGGTTTCTTACAAAAAGCCAATCGGCAGGTTTTAAGCACGATGAACATCGAAACTTTGCGCGACTATTGTTTGCAAAAACCGGCAACGGAAGAAACGATGCCTTTTGGCGATGACACACTGGTTTTTAAAGTCGGCGGAAAGATGTTTCTGTTGGTTTCGTTAAAAGAAGCCAACCGGTTCAATGTCAAATGCGATCCTGATTTAGCAATCGAACTAAGAGAAAGTTACAGCGAAGTGCAGCCCGGCTTCCACATGAACAAAACCCATTGGAACACGGTTTATTTTGATGGCAGCCTCACAGATAAGCAATTGCAGGAAATGATTGATCATTCTTACGAACGCATCGTAAAAAGTTTGCCGAAAAAAATGCAGGAAGCTTTGCCAAAAAAAGGCCGATAAAAGAAGCATCCTGCTAATTTCTTTTTTATCTTTTCGGCATGAAATTTTTCCTGCTCCAATTATGTTTTCTGCTGATTGCCACCGCTTCACAAGCACAACTCACGCCTTTTGAAAAAGACCCGCAGAAAAATACCACTGCTACTTATGCCCAAATTGTAAATTATTACCAGACTTTAGACCGGCAATACGACCAGTTAAAAGTTTATAATATCGGCACAACCGATATTGGCAAACCGCTGCAATTGATTGTGCTTTCAAAAGATAAAATCTTCGATCCGGCCATTATCAAAAAGCAAAACAAACGCGTGATTTTGATTAACAACGGCATTCATCCCGGCGAACCGGAAGGCATTGATGCCAGCATGATGCTGGTCCGCGACTTGCTGAAAAAGAACCAGCTTCCGGCAAACGTGGTGGTTTGTTTGATTGCGGTTTATAATATTGATGGCTGTTTAAACCGTGGCGTTTCGCGCATCAACCAAAACGGGCCGAAAACTTACGGCTTCCGCGGCAACTACCGCAACCTGGATTTGAACCGTGATTTTATCAAAGCTGATTCTAAAAACGCTTTGGCTTTTATGCAGATTTTAAATGCCTGGAAACCGGATGTTTTCCTGGACAACCATACCAGCGATGGTGCCGATTACCAATACGTGATGACGCTGATTGAAACGCAGCACAACAAGCAAAACCCGATTTTGGCAGATTATACCAGCAAAACCTTAACGCCCGAACTGTTTTTACGCATGAAAAAAAGCGGTTTCGAGATGACGCCTTACGTAGAATCAGAAGGCGCAACACCGGATTCGGGCATTGTGGCTTTTATCGAAACGCCGCGGTATTCTTCCGGTTTTACGGCGCAGCACAACATCATCAGCTACATTTCCGAAACACATATGCTCAAAGCTTTTGCGCCGCGCGTAGTTTCTACTTATGATTTTATGCAGCATTTAATTGATATTGTGCAGCGCGATGCTTCTTTTATCGGCAAAATAAAGTTGCAGGCCGACGAAGAAACCAAAACGCAAAAAACCTTTGCTTTGGATTGGGA
>NZ_CALMAT010000134.1 GCF_937859865.1 uncultured Mucilaginibacter sp. | reverse complement strand
GGCACAAGCTCAAATTTATCAACCAAAAGCCAACTGTAGCTTGTATCGAATGGATTGAGCCGTTGATGATGGCCGGCAACTGGACACCGGAAATGGTGGAAATTGCAGGCGGACAAGCCATTTTAGCAGAAAACGGAAAACACTCGCCGGCTATTGATTGGATAGATTTGGTGCAGGCCGATCCGGAAACCATCATCGTGATGCCTTGTGGTTTTAGCATCAAACGGACTTTGAAAGAAATGGACACTTTGTTGCAGCAACCGTATTTTAAGGATTTGCAGGCCGTGAAAAACAATCAATTTTTTATTGCCGATGGAAACCAGTATTTTAACCGGTCCGGTCCGCGTATTGCAGATTCAGTAGAAATTCTGGCCGAAATCATCAATCCAAAACAGTTTATTTTTGGTTATGAAGGTGAAGGCTGGATAAAATTTAGTGTGTAAAAGAAGCATCATGGGCAAAAAAATTAAACTATCGGATATTTCCACTTCTCCCGAAGAAAAAATAACCAAAGAAGAAGCGGCCAAAGAAAGCATTAAACTGATTGAAAAGCTGGCGGAAATCCAGGATAAACTGTATGCCCAAAAGAAGTACGATGTGCTGATTATTTTGCAGGGGATGGATGCTTCGGGCAAAGACAGTGCGGTGGAGCATGTTTTTTCGGGCGTAAACCCGGCCGGGTGCAAGGTAAAATCATTTAAAGCGCCAACGGAAGAGGAAAAGGCGCATCATTTTTTGTGGCGGATCAGCAAAGAATGCCCGGAAAAAGGCATGATCGAGATTTTTAACCGCTCGCAGTACGAAGATATTTTGGTGCCTTCCGTCAACAAATCCATAGATGATGAACTGGTTAAAGCGCGTTGCGAAGAAATCAACTGCTTTGAAAGCGGTTTGGTTAGGAACAATACTATTTTGATAAAGTTCTATTTGCACGTTTCGCAAAAAGAACAGGAAGAACGCTTGCAGGCACGCAAAACCAACGAATACAAACGCTGGAAATACCAGCAGGAAGATGTTGCGGCCATTAAAAAGCACGACGATTTTGCCAAAGTGTACGAATACATTTTTGAGCATTGCGCGGAGGCTGCGCTATGGAATATTATCTCAGCCGATAAAAAATGGTATAAAAACTATGCGATTTTAAATACGATTGTGCTGGAGTTGGAGAAGTATGGGATTTATTTTCCAAAGGTGGAGTTGTAAGCTGTTTATAAGTCTTCGGCTGAAACTATCAATAGTTTAGGAAGGTCTTTGCTTTTTAAAACTAACCTTACTTTTTCAATATAAGGCTGTAAAGTTTGATGTTTGTTGTCTTTAGCCAGTAATACAATAAACTTTAAATCTACTTTATTCAAGTTTTGTTGGTTTTTCAGGTTTTTGTCTAACGTAATAAAAATATCAAAACCATTAAAAGCTGCCAAACCCAAAAGTTCGCCGTTTTTCTTTCCTAACCAGTCCATATCTCTTACTGTACTTACGTTAAAGCCATCACCAAAATCATATTTTACTTTGGTGGGCATGTTTTCATCAAGCAAAATTTTCATACAATGATTTTTCAGTAGTCAAAGTTTTACTTGCCATTTTAAGCACTTGAAGGGCAAATTCTTTTTTTACTGAAGGAAAATTCTCCAGGAACTCGTCTAAAGTTTCCCCTGTTTCAATATAATCAAACAATGCCTGGATGGGAACCCGTGTTCCGGTAAAAACGGGTGTTCCACCCATCGTTTCCGGGTCAATGTTAATAGCGCCGTAATTCATCGTTTTGTTTTTGGTTAATATCAAAATTACAAAAAATATAATGCCTCTGATAAGAAGGTCTTAAGCTTTTGTGGTTTCATTGATAGTAAAAGCCATTGTTTCTGTTTCGGATAATTCGTCTAAAACCAGTTAGCCGCCCTGTTGTTCTTCCTAAAAATATACCGATAAAAAAGCATCATGGCAGCACTGTTTAAACCATTAAAAATAAAAAGTATAGAACTGAAAAACCGTATCGTGATTTCGCCCATGTGCGAATATTCGAGTGTGGACGGTTTTGCCAATGATTGGCATTTTGTACATCTTGGCAGCCGCGCGGTTGGCGGTGCCGGATTGATTATTACCGAAGCAACCGCAGTTTCTCCCGAAGGCCGGATTACGCCGGATGATTTAGGGATTTGGAAAGATGAACATCTAACAGAACTGAAAAAAATTGTCGGCTTTATCCATCAAAACGGTTCGGTTGCAGGCGTACAATTGGCGCATGCTGGACGAAAAGCAAGCCATCAAGCACCTTGGAAAGGTGGAATGCTTATCCCAAGCAACGAGCCGGAAGGCTGGCAAACGGTTGCACCAAGCGCCATTCCGTACAAAGAAGGGACCGAAGCGCCAATGGCTTTGGACGAAGCCGGAATTGCCAAAGTGATTGCTGATTTTAAGGAAGCAACCCGAAGGTCTGTTGAAGTTGGTTTTAAAGTGATCGAACTGCACGCTGCACATGGCTATTTGTTGCATCAGTTTTTATCACCGTTAACCAATCAGCGGACTGACCAGTATGGCGGTTCTTTTGAAAACCGTATCCGCTTTTTGCTGGAAGTAACGGCCGCGGTACAGGAAGTTTGGCCGAAAGATTTGCCTTTGTTCGTCCGGATTTCGGCCACGGATTGGGCCGAGGGCGGCTGGAGCTTGGAAGAATCGGTCAAACTATCCGAAATATTAAAAAACCAGGGCGTTGATTTGATGGACTGCTCTTCCGGCGGCTTGGTTTCCTGGCAAAAAATAGCAGCAGGCCCAAATTACCAGGTTCCTTTTGCCAAACAAATTAAAAAAGAAACCGGGATATTGACCGGCGCAGTTGGCTTGCTTACCGAAGCAAAACAAATGGAAGAAATCATAAACAGCGGACAAGCAGATTTGGTATTGATTGCCCGGGAATCTTTACGCGACCCGTATTTTCCCTTGCATGCGGCGCAAGAATTAGGCGTTGACCTACAATGGCCGGTTCAATACGAACGGGCAAAACATCAGCATAAATAATGATTTTTAGGTGGTAAAAGAAGCATGTTGAAACCGGCCGAAATTAAATCAAACCCTCATTTTAAAACCATGCCCAAACTATTGCTAACCCCAACCATCCTGCTTTTCGCCATGCTCCATCTATCCCAACAAAATAATCACCGCCACATTTGGCTATTTGCTTCAGAAGCGGGCAATGCTTCTTTTACCACCCAAAAATCATTGTTGGCAAATGCTGCTGCCGGGTTAAAAGAGCGGGACATTTTGGTGCATGAAGTGATCGGTTTAAAAGCCAACGAAGCCCTGTTTAAAAAGTACAAAGCATCGGCACAAGGCTTTACATTTATTTTGATTGGCAAAGATAGCGGCGAAAAACTGCGTTCAAACCAACCGGTTAGCTTGGAGAAATTATATCGTTTGATTGATGCCATGCCGATGCGTCAGGAGGAAATGAAGCGGCAGGGCAAATAGTAAAATCTGTGGTGAAAAAACAGTTTACGCTATAAATCTTTGCTGATGTTTGGATATTTTTTAAAGTGGTAGAGCTTGGCCACTGTAGAGCGTAAATGTTTCAGCCAGCCCACATTAAAAACCAAAACTGCAATCAGCGTACCGATAAGCGGCGCAACCCAGTAAAGCCAGTAGCCCGACCAAACATTGCTAACCACGGCCGGGCCAAAACTACGGGCGGGGTTGGTGCTGGTGCCCGAAACGGGGGCTTCTACATAAACCATGATGCAATAAATAATGGGCATCATAAAAGGCGTAAAATTTTTCAGTTTATCATGGCTGGTAAAAAACAGAATAACGGCAATCAGCACAAAGGTTGTCCAAATTTCACCGATAAAAGCAGCATTAACGCCGTTTGGTATGGTAGCACCGTAATCCATACTTAAACCTTGCTTTCCCCACAAAAGTAAAGGCACGCAGCCCACAATTGCACCCGCCATTTGTGCCGCAACAAAACCAAGCATGTTTTCAAAGGTCATGTTTCCTCGCATCCAAAAAGCAATGCTGACCATCGGGTTAATGTGCGCGCCGCTAATTTTGCCAACAGGGGAAATGGTGATCAGGCAGCCGGTGGTGCCAAACAAAAAACCGGAAATTGCCCTTCTAATACCGCCATCCGGAATAATTTTTAGTACCGGCGAACCTTTCCCGTTAACAAAAATCACAAAAGATAAGCCTACCAAAACCAATAAAGCCGTACCCACAAATTCCGACAAATAAGCTTTTAAAAACTTCTGATCCATCCGTCTTATTTAAAGGCTTCCCACCATTTATTTACATGTGGTTTGCCATTATACGTATAAGTTTCGCCGGGTTGTGGTATCAATAAAGGAATATTTTTTTGTTCCGAAAGGTCCAGCAACCTTTCTGCCGGTTGCGTCCAGGTGTGGAAAGCAAGGTTGAACAAGCCCCAATGGATCGGCATCATCAGGTTGGCATTCAGGGCAAGAAAAGCATTGGCCGCATTGTCCGGCCCCATGTGGATGTCTTTCCAGAGGTCGTTGTACGCGCCAATCTCCAGCATGGCAATATCAAAAGGGCCGTACTTTTCGCCAATCGTTTTAAAAAGCGGGTGGATGCCAGAATCGGCACCAAAATAAACTTTATGGGTTGGGCCTTTGATAATGTAGGAAGCCCAAAGTGTAGTGTTGCGGTTGGTTATTCCTCTGCCAGAAAAGTGGCGGGCAGGTGTAGCAGCGAGTTTAAAACCAGGCCAAATTTCTTTTTCCTGCCACCAGTCAAACTCGGTGATTTGGGTTTTGTTGATGCCCCAGTTTTCCAAAATCCTGCCAACACCCAGCGAGCAGAAAAACGGGATGCTTCTTTTACCCAATGTTTTTACGGTTGCTTCGTCCAGATGGTCGTAGTGGTCGTGGGAAAGGATGATGGCATCAATCGGCGGTAAATCTTTTAAAGCGATGGGTGCGGGAAAGAAACGTTCCGGCCCAAAAAACTGAAAAGGAGAGGCGCGTTTTGCCCAAACCGGGTCTGTTAATATCCGCTTTCCGTCAATCTCAATTAACAAAGAAGAATGGCCGATTAAAGTAATGCGCAAGGTATTTGCCGGCAACGTATTTAATAACGGAAGATCAACCGGAAAAGGGCCGGGCGGGACACGTGGCGTACGGTTAGGATGGTCTTTGGTATATTCTGCCAAAACCTTAAAAATACTGGAAGATAAACCAGTTTGCGTTGGGATGGGATTAACAAAAACTTTACCGTTAAAATTGGGCGAATTATACATGGAAGCAGCAACAGCAGGAGCGGGATTTGGTTTGGAGGAAGCCGGAACAGGGACTAATGCAGCACCGGCAGCCAGCGCAGCAGTAGATTT
>NZ_CALMAT010000133.1 GCF_937859865.1 uncultured Mucilaginibacter sp. | reverse complement strand
CAAGGCGCAACGGCATTGATGTTTGAAGGGATCCCAACATGGCCGGATGCCGGCCGGATGTGGAATATTGTAGAAAAACATAAAGTCAATATTTTATACACGGCGCCAACCGCCATCCGTTCTTTGATGAGTTTTGGCGATGAGCCGTTAAAAGGAAAAGATCTAAGTTCGCTTACCAAATTAGGTTCGGTAGGAGAGCCGATCAATGAAGAAGCCTGGCATTGGTTTAATGAGAAAATTGGCCACAACAAATGCCCGATTGCCGATACCTGGTGGCAAACAGAAACCGGCGGCTTAATGATTTCGCCTATTGCTGGCGTTACACCTACCAAACCTGGTTACGCCACGTTGCCGCTTCCTGGCATTCAGCCGGTTTTGGTGGATGAAAACGGAAACGAAATTGAAGGCAACGGCGTTAGCGGAAACTTGTGCATCAAATTTCCGTGGCCGGGAATGCTGCGAACCACTTATGGCGACCATGAACGCTGCCGCACCACGTATTTTGCCACTTACCCAAACCGTTATTTTACCGGCGATGGTTGCCTGCGCGATGAAGACGGCTACTACAAAATCACCGGGCGTGTGGACGATGTGCTGAACGTTTCCGGCCACCGCATTGGTACGGCGGAAGTGGAAAACGCCATCAACATGCACACGGATGTGGTAGAATCAGCCGTGGTTGGTTATCCGCACGAGATTAAAGGACAAGGTGTTTACGCTTTTGTGGTCAGCCCGAACATGCACGGCGATGAAAACCTTACCCGAAAAGATATTACGATGACCGTTTCGCGCATCATCGGTGCCATTGCCAAACCTGATAAAATCCAGTTTGTAAGCGGTTTGCCCAAAACGCGTTCCGGCAAAATTATGCGTCGGATTCTTCGAAAAATTGCGGAAGGCGATACAGGAAATTTGGGTGATACTTCTACGTTGTTGGATCCGGCGGTGGTGGAAGAAATTAAGGCCGGTGCGTTGAACAAATAATATTAAATCAGGATAAATGGCAAACTTGTTTAAATGCTGTTTTTGAAAATTTACAATGCTTCTTTTATCCCTGTAAATTCTGTTTTGGTACAAAAAGTACAACGAGCCAATGATTTTGATGGGGTAAAAGAAGCATGGAAAATATTATGAACAAATTTTAAACCTGCTCAAACTTAATAAAGCTGCTTACCGTAAAGAGCCTGGTAAAATACTTGGTTTAAATGGAGATTGATTACATTATTTTAGACAGTAATTCTGCAAGCGAATTAGAATTGTTATTGGGCGAAAAAGCTTTGGATGGCTATAAAGCCGTTTCTTTAAATTCATGTTTTGATCCTAACAAAGGAATAACATACACGGCTTTAATGGTAAATTACGGGTTGAACGGCCAGTTAGAAGATTCAATTGCCCAGATTTTAGAAAAGTTAGATAACATCAGTATGTCTTTGTTATTGATCGAAACCAATACTGGTGATAACCTGAATTAAGCATAATAGTAAATGTATTTTATGCTGATTGAAGATCATTAACAAGGAAATTTAAAGGATTACGCCGTCTGGAAGTTTCCTTAAATGTTATTCTGATTTTCTACAGGACAAAAAAACTAAAATATATTTTGCAAAAATAAATTGCACTTCTATATTTGCAGTCCCAAACGCAAGGGGAGATTAGCTCAGCTGGTTCAGAGCATCCCGATTTACGAATCGGGAGGGCCACGGCAGGGTTTACAAAAATAGGGAGATTAGCTCAGCTGGTTCAGAGCATCCCGATTTACGGATCGGGAGGGCCGCGGCAGGGTTTACAAAAATTGGGAGATTAGCTCAGCTGGTTCAGAGCATCTGCCTTACAAGCAGAGGGTCACTGGTTCGAACCCAGTATCTCCCAC
>NZ_CALMAT010000132.1:21887-22877 GCF_937859865.1 uncultured Mucilaginibacter sp. | reverse complement strand
CTTTGCAACATGCTTCTTTTACCGACCTAATTTTGGTGGATGAAATTGGCGACCGGATTGCCGAAAGTTTGATTGAATACTTTACTGTTCCGCAGCATATGGAGCAAATTGAAAAGCTGAAAAAAGCAGGGCTTCAATTCACCGTAAAAGAAGAAGCGAACCAACTGCAAAGCGAAAAACTTTCGGGCAAAAGTTTTATTATTTCCGGTGTTTTCGAGCAATTTTCGCGCGAGGAATTAAAACAGATGATCGAGCAAAACGGCGGCAAAATCCTCGGCAGTATTTCTTCCAAACTCGATTATTTGGTTGCCGGCGAAAACATGGGGCCATCAAAATTAGAAAAAGCACAGAAACTGAATATTTCGATGATTTCGGAACAGGAACTATTGGAACTGATTAATGCTTAAATTTTTGTCCGGCCTGTTTTTCATGCTTCTTTTATGCCATAAAATTTGTCATCTTGTATTTTTGGCTAAAGCCAATTTATTCTCCTTTTATCCACTGCCTAAAGGCCGTGGCAATAAATAAAACATGATGCTGTTGGGCTTTGTTATCAACAGGTTTAAAAATTTTGTAAAACAAGGCGGCTCAATTGCCGCGGCCTTTAGGCCGTGGGATATGTAAAATTCAGGTTGGCTTTAGCCAAAACACCACTAAGTGAAATTTAAACAGGCTTTTAATTTTTTGATAATAATTCCTTAACAAAGCTGCTGTAAAACCGCAAAATATTAACTTCGTAGCTTTTAAATTTAGAATGAACAAATTTCATGGCACCGGAGTTGCCATCATCACTCCTTTTCAAACTGATGGTTCGATTGACTTTCCTGCTTTAGAAAAACTCATCGAAAACCTGATTGCCAATGGTGTAGATTACCTTATTTCTTTGGGAACAACCGGCGAAAGCGCAACATTATCGACTCTAGAGAAAAAGGAAATCTGGCAATTTACGGCGCAAACGGTTGCAGGCCGCATCCCTTTGGTTGCCGGAAT
>NZ_CALMAT010000132.1:0-21877 GCF_937859865.1 uncultured Mucilaginibacter sp. | reverse complement strand
GGCAACGATACGCGTTCCACCATTGAAAACCTAAAAAATTTTGATAAACAAGGTTTTGATGCCATCCTTTCCGTTAGCCCGTATTACAACAAACCCACACAGGAAGGCATCTACCAGCATTATAAAGCGGTTGCTGCCGCTTCTGATCTGCCACTGATTTTGTATAATGTTCCGGGCCGAACAGGAAGTAATATATCCGCAGCAACAACGGTAAGGCTGGCGTATGACGTTGATAAAATTATAGCGGTAAAAGAAGCATCAGGAAATTTCGAGCAGTTTAACCAAATTATGCGCGATAAGCCGTCCAATTTTATGCTGATCTCTGGTGATGACCCGGTTACTTTGCCGATGATTGCGCTTGGTGCTGTTGGCGTTATTTCGGTCATTGGAAACGCTATCCCGCAACTGTTCTCGGATATGGTTCGGCTTTGTTTGGATGAGAAATGGGAAGCTGCCCGGAATTTACATTTTAAACTGATTGAATTTACACGCTTAATGTTTGCCGATGGCAACCCGGCAGGTGTAAAAGAAGCATTGCAGTTTTCCGGTATTTGCGAAAATACTTTGCGTTTGCCTTTGGTGCCGGTAAACTCTCAAATTTCTAACTTGATTAATGAGGAACTGCAGAAGTTGAACGCATAAAAAATCCGGTCAGCAATAACCGGATTTTTAGGTGCTAAAAGAAGTATTACTTTTTTTCAGATTCTGCATTTTTAGTATCCTGAATTTCTAAACGAATGGCTTGGGCTATGTTTTTTATATCCTGCATCCCTTTTCTGATGCGTGTTCCGGCAGCACTGTTGCCTTTGTTGTAAAACTTGTCTGCATCGGCTTCCAGACTTTCAATCAGCTTTTTAAGTTCTTCAAATTTTTTCATTGTGTTAATTTCGGTTTGGCTTTAAATTTAATTGTGTTAGCTAATATAATGGTTTTTAACGGAATAGCAATTGTAAGTTTTTTTGAAGTTGTGGTTTGCCTGATAATTATCCATTTAAAAAAGCACCAAAAACTAGATCTTTATTCATCAAATTTTCCCTGATAAAAAAAGCACCAAATTTTTTAAATCCGGTGCTTTCTCAATTTAGTTGTATGTTTTTTAGCCCTCTGCCAAAGCAAATTTATTTTCTTTATAATAACCGGCTTTTAACTTTTCGGCCACTTCGCTGTAAGCATCCAAGGTACGTTGCACGTCTTCTAAACTATGTGTAGCCGTTGGGATGATGCGCAGTACAATTAAACCTCTTGGTATAACCGGGTACAATACGATGGAACAGAATATACCATAATTTTCGCGGAGGTCCATGGTTAAGCTGGTTGCTTCGTCCAGTTCGCCCTTTAAAAACACTGGGGTAACCATACTGTTGGTAACGCCCAGGTCAAAACCCCGCGCACGTAAACCTTCCTGCAAAGCTTGGGCAATTGTCCATAATTTTTCCCGCAGTTCGGGGCGGTTGATCAACAGTTCCAAGCGTTTTCTTAAACCAATCACCATTGGCATGGGCAATGCTTTGGCAAAAGTTTGGGAGCGCATGTTGTAGCGCATAAAATTGACAATGGTTTTAGTGGAAGCCACAAATGCGCCAATACCAGCCATTGATTTGGCAAAGGTCCCGAAATAAACATCAACACCTTCGATACAATTTTGTGCTTCATGTGTGCCTGCACCGGTTTCCCCCATCGTACCAAAACCATGGGCGTCATCAATCAGCAAACGGAATTTATACTGGTCTTTTAAAGCTACAATTTCTTTTATTTTCCCTTGTGCGCCCGACATGCCGAAAACACCTTCTGTTATCACTAAAATGCCGCCGCCGGTTTGTTCTGCCAACTTGGAAGCGCGCTCCAATTGTTTTTCCAAACTGGCCATGTCATTATGCTGGTAAACATAACGTTTGCCCATGTGCAACCGCACGCCGTCAATGATACAGGCATGAGACTCGGCATCGTAAACAATCACATCGTTTCTATCTACCAAGCTGTCAATGATAGAAACCATGCCCTGGTAACCATAATTGAGCAAAAAAGCGTCTTCTTTGCCTACAAAAGCAGCCAGGTCTTTCTCTAAAGCTTCATGTTGGTTTGAGTTTCCTGACATCATACGCGCGCCCATCGGGTAAGCCATTCCGTAAGCAGCCGCAGCATCAGCATCCGCTTTTCGTACCTCGGGATGGTTGGCCAGGCCTAAATAATTGTTCAAACTCCAAACTAAATGTTCTTTTCCCCTAAAATTCATGTGGGCATCTATTTCGCCTTCTAATTTCGGAAATGAAAAATAGCCGTGCGACCAGCTTTGGTGCTGACCTAACGGGCCCATGTTTTTTTGTATTTTGTCGAATAAATCCAATGTAGTTTATTTTAATAAATATAGCCAAAATTAACTGATAATTTTTTATCAGCAAAAGAAGCACCAAACTCTTACCTAAAACCAACAAAAAAGGCCCTTGTTTAAGCAAGAGCTTTTTTGACATATTTATTTAAGAGGCTGTTTAAAAATTTACTTGAAGTGCCTGTGCTTCTTTTACTGCATAAAAATCATGATGTTATACTTTTGTCGTGCCAAACTTGTTTCGGCATCCCACAAGGTTCTCTTGTTATTTTGTCCTAAGGGATCCTGAAACAAGTTAAGGATGACAGTAGAATTGATTTAAATACCAATTTTTAGGTGGTAAAAGAAGCATGGCAACTTTTTCTTGCACAAAGAAAAACAGGCCCAAAAGTTAATCTACATTATCATGCAGAAAAGAATTATTGGGGCGGATTTCTGTTTTGCCATCTTCATCGGCCAACAAAGAAAACCTGGAAACCTGCGATTCTGAAGAATGCGTGTTTTGCTGCAAGGCAACTTCTTTGCGTTTATAAGCCGGCACGTTTTCCAGTTCCTGGATGCTGCCGCTCCTTAATTTCATGCTCAAATCTTTTAAACGTTTAATCCGCTCCCTGGAGTTTCTCAATTGCTCTTCGATGGATTCGTCAGTTTTTTGATCGTCTGCACCAGTGGCAACAGGCTGCACTTCTGGTTTGGCAGGTTCTGGTTTGGTTGGCTGCGCTGCAGGCGTTTCCGCTGGTTTGTCAAAGCTTAAAGGTTCCACGGTTTTTATAGTAAACCCGGAAGGGTCGCGTTCGTTTTCCTGCTTGTTGTCGTCATCGTTCAGCTTGTAACGGATTGTCCCGGTCTGTTCGTCGCGGTAACC
Organism: uncultured Mucilaginibacter sp.; assembly: GCF_937859865.1. GTDB lineage: Bacteria > Bacteroidota > Bacteroidia > Sphingobacteriales > Sphingobacteriaceae > Mucilaginibacter_A. The sequence goes on along the minus strand of NZ_CALMAT010000132.1, from coordinate 18,686 downwards.
ATCTTCCCTTCTTTGGAAACCATTGTTTACCAAGCCCTGGTTTTCGTCGGCTTTCACCTTCAAAAACGGTTCCTGGAAGTTTGCATCTCTATTGTTAGTAACGGTAAACTCGTTTACAGCTTTAACCAGAGGCTGATTTTCTGTGATTAAATGAGAAACGATTTTTTTAGAACTTTGAACTTTTTCGCGTTCATCTTTGGTTTGAAATCCGGTTGCGATAATCGTTACCGAAATTTTCTCGCCCAGGTTTTCGTCCTTGCAATTTCCCCAAATCAAGTCGGCCATTAAGCCGGCTTCTTCCTGAATGTAATCGGTGATGATGCTTACTTCGTCCATCGTTACTTCTTTATCGCCGGAACTGATGTTCAGCAAAATATAACGGGCACCTTCAATTTCGTTATCTTTTAATAACGGAGAGGCCAAAGCGCCACGTACTGCTTCGTAAGCCCTGTTTTCGCCTGCGGCAGAATAACTTCCCATGATAGAAACACCGCTGTCTTTCATCACCGTGCGCACATCCTTAAAGTCAACGTTGATGTAGCCCGGCAAAGTGATGATTTCTGCAATCCCTTTGGCGGCAGTGGTCAAAATATCGTCGGCTTGTGCAAAAGCAGCACCCAAAGTCAGGTTGCCAAAAATCTGGCGCAAACGGTCATTAGAGATCACCAAAAAAGAATCCACGTATTTCCGCAGTTCTTCCATGCCTTCTTCAGCCTGCATTTTCCGGCGTTTGCCTTCAAAAGAAAACGGCGTGGTAATGATCCCAACCGTTAAAATATCCAGTTCGCGGGCTGCTTGAGCAATAATCGGGCTGGCACCGGTTCCTGTTCCGCCGCCCATTCCGGCCGTGATGAACAACATTTTGGTGTTAGAACCCAGCATTTGTTTAATATCGTCAATATTTTCTATTGCTGAGTTTTTTCCAACTTCCGGAATCGAGCCTGCGCCCATTCCTTCGGTTAAACTTGCGCCTAACTGCACCTTGTTCGGGATCGGGCTTAGCTCCAAAGCCTGGGCATCGGTATTGCAGATGATAAAATCAACACCGGTAATACCCTGCTTGTACATATGGTTAACTGCGTTGCCGCCGCCGCCGCCAACACCAATTACTTTGATGATAGACGACTTTTCTTTTAACATTTCAAATTGCATAATACCTGATCTTAAACTATATAGCTGTATTGACGACTCTATTTTTAATAAACGTAATATTACGTTTTTACTCACTATCTTTTATAATGAAATTAAATTTGATTTTTATTTAATTATTTTAGAAAGTCCTCATCCTTAATGTCATCCTTAATAAATATCTTTCCTTTCTCCAACATCCTTGATAATAACCCGTGCTTCTTTTCTGCTGGTGTATGTGCCGGTTTCGTTTGTGTTTTTACTTCCGAAACCTGCGGCACATCGGTATCTTCCATTTTTTGGATTCCTTTAATCAGCAAACCAATACCGGTTGCATACATCGGGCTTTGCAAATCATCAAAAATGTTTTTTTGTAAAACCTCGTTTTTGGCCAAATGTTCGCTCGGATAGCCAATCCGGCAATCTAAACCGGTTACATATTCTACCAATTGCGGCAAATGTTTTAAATCAGCACCGCCACCGGTAATCACAATACCACCGATCATTTTTTTCTCGTAGCCGGAAGTTTTGATCTCATAATAAACATGTTCGATGATCTCTTCCATACGTGCCTGGATTACATAAGCCAGGTTTTTTACCGATATTTCTTTGGATTCCCTTCCGCGCAACCCCGGCACACAAACAATCTCGTTGTCTTTGTTTTCCTCTGCCAAAGCGGAACCAAAGCGTGTTTTCAGCATCTCTGCAATGTTGCGCATCACCGAGCACCCCTCGCGGATATCTTCGGTAACGCTGTTTCCTCCAAACGGAATAACAGCCGTGTGGCGTATAATCCCTTCATGAAAAATAGCCAAATCAGTTGTACCGCCGCCAATATCCACCAACACTACGCCGGCTTCTTTTTCTTCTTCGGTTAAAACTGCTTCTGATGATGCCAACGGTTCCAAGATCAATTCATGGCTTTCCAAACCCGCTTTGGTTACGCATTTTACAATGTTTTTAACGGCAGTAACCTGGCCGGAAATAATGTGGAAATTCGCTTCTAAACGCACGCCCGCCATCCCGATAGGGTCTTTAATTCCCGGCTCGTTATCCACCGTAAATTCTTGCGGCAAAACATGGATAATTTCTTCTCCCGGCGGCATCACCAAATTGTACATGTCCTCGATCAGCTTTTCAATGTCTTTCCGGTTGATTTCTCGGTTCAAATCACGGCGGGTAATCAAACCTCTATGTTGTAAACTTTTGATATGCTGGCCGGCAATTCCTACGTTAACCACGCGGATTTCCACGTTAGATTGTGCCGCTGCTATTTCGATGGCCTGCGTAATCCCTTGCACCGTTTTATCAATATTTGATACCACGCCACGCGTTACACCTGCCGATTCTGCCTTTCCGATGCCCAGTATTTCTACCGTATTGTCTTTACTCCTGCGGCCTACAATGGCGCATATTTTCGTTGTACCAATATCTAACCCAACTACTATGGGCGAACTTTTGTCGTGGCTGATAGAAACCTTTTCCATTTCTAATGTATATTTTGAATTGTGTCTTGATTAATTTGGTTAATTTCTGCTTTTGGTGCTGCTATTGTTTTTGGCTTTGGTTTTAGCGCTTCTAATTTTAACAGCGAATCGCTTTTCACGGCAACAATCTGGTTTGCATACTTAATGTTGATAACTTTATACGCGCCCCAGCCAATTTTGGGTATTGCCTGCTGATAAAATATTAACAGGTTTTTAAATTTTTTATCTAAAGAATCAGCATTACCTAACATAATACGTTGGTTACCTACCCTTGGAATTAATTCTATTTCGTGGTTTGCAGTAACGTTAATTTGTTCGATTTGTGCATCCCACAAAGAATCCCGACGGATAAAATCTGCGGTTTTAAACAATTCCCTGGCCATTTCTGTATGCAACGTATCTACACGGTTGATAAAAATCTCATCAATATTTCCGGTTGCAACCAAAACAGGCGCCGTAAAATTTGAAGAAAGCGGAATTTTTAAGCCATGCTGATCCACATAAAAATCCTGCTCAAAACGGTTCATCACACGCAAAATTGGTTGCCGCTGCCTAACTTCCACATTTACCACACCGTCCATATCGGCATAAACTTTGGCAAACTCGATGAAAGGATTAGCCTGCAATGTTTTTTCCAATTGATGGATGTTGATCTCGTCCAGCTTTTTGCCAACCAACGAATTGTTGCCAATGTGCAGAATCGAATTGATTTCCTGCCGGTCAACAAAATACTGGTTGCCCGGAATGTAAACTTTTACTTCGCGGCACAGCAATGATGCTTTTTTTATGCCGATAAAACTCATCAGCACAAACAAGCCGCCCAGGCAAACTGCCCAAATGGAAGCGTATAAAACCGGCATCCAAATCCGCTTTTTAAACATTTTGCAAGGCTGCTTTTAAAGGTTCAACCATCTTGTCAATATCGCCTGCGCCAACCGTTAGCAACAATTCCGGTTTTTGCTGCTGCACATAATCCAATGCTTCTTTTACCGTATATTTTTTGGTGTGCGATGAAGGTTTCATCCGCGCTAAAATCATTTCTGCGTTTACGCCTGCAATCGGCAGTTCCCTTGCCGGATAAATGTCCAGCAAAAGCAAATAATCGGTTTGAGCCAAAACTTCGGCAAATCCATCTGCAAAATCGCGTGTCCGGGTAAACAAATGCGGCTGGAAAATCACCGTTAATTCTTTGTTTGGATACAATTCTTTCAACGAAGCAATAGCAGCCCGCAATTCTTCCGGATGGTGGGCATAATCATCAATATAAATCGTTTTCTCTGTGTTGATAATGTATTCAAACCGGCGTTTAATACCCAAAAAAGATTTTAAAGACGCTTTGATTTCTTGCGGATCAATCTCCAAAAATAACGCAACTTGTATCGCTGCAACTGCATTTTCAACATTATGGATTCCGGCAATTCCTAATTGAATATCTTTGATTTGAGTTTGCTGATTGCGGAAATCAAAATAATAATTCCCGTTTTTGATGTTGATGTTTTCGGCAAAAGCATCTGCTTCGCCTTCTGTTGCATAAGTTAAGCCTTTTTGTAAAGGCAAACCTTTTTTATGAATCAGTTTTCCATCCGTTTTTAGCTGTGATGCAAATTGCTGAAAGGCTTCGGCCATGCTGTTTTTATCACCATAAATATCTAAATGGTCGGCATCCATGGAAGTTACCACGGCAATATCAGGATGCAAAGTGAGAAAAGAACGATCGTATTCATCAGCCTCCACCACCAACATTTCGTTGCTGCCGAACAAAACATTCGTTTGATAATTGGTAGCAATGCCGCCCAGAAACGCTGAACAATCATTTCCCGAAGCACGCAAAACATGCGCAATCAGGCTGGAAGTGGTGGTTTTGCCATGTGTTCCGGCAACGGCAATCGTAAATAGGCCTTTGCTGATGATGCCCAAAACTTCCGAACGTTTTTTTAGGCTGAATTTTTTATCTTGAAAGAAAGTAAGAATTAACGAATTTGCAGGAATAGCAGGCGTATAGATAATTAAAGTCCCATCCTCCGGTTCGTTAAAATCAAACGGAATATAGTCAATCTCGTCGTGATAGGCAATTTCGATATTTTCCTGCTCCAAAGCCAAAGTCAAAGCAGTTTGCGTTTTATCATAACCGGCAACCAAACAGCCGCGATGCTGAAAGTAACGCGCCAAACCGCTCATGCCGATCCCGCCGATACCAATCAAAAAAACGCGTTGTATGCTGTTTAGTTCCATTGTTTTTTATGCCGTAAAAACAGCATCTGTTTGAGTTTCTGTAATTTTTAATACTTCTTTTGCGATGTTTAAATCAGCATCCGGCATGGCCAGTTTGCCAATTTGTGTACTTAGTTTTTGCTGCTGCTTTTCATCCTTCAATAAATCCAATACTGTTTTTACCAGTGTTTTTTCAGCGTCTGCATCTTTCACTAAAACCGCTGCGTTTTGGTTGACCAAAGCCAGCGCGTTTTTAGTTTGATGGTCTTCGGCCACGTTTGGCGATGGCACTAAAATGATTGCTTTTTTTACCATGCACAATTCGGCAATCGTCCCTGCTCCTGCACGCGAAATGATGACATCCGCAGCAGCATAAGCTAAATCCATCCGGTTTAAAAACTCCAAAACACAAATATTCGGATGCTTATTTTCGCCAAGCTGTTCTTTTACATTTTTATAATAATACTTTCCCGTTTGCCAAATCAACTGTACATCAGCGTCAATCAATTGCTGCAAACCGGCCAGCATACATTTATTTAAAGTACCGGCGCCCAGACTTCCACCGGTAACCAAAACTGTTTTTTTATTTGAGGACAAGTTGAAAGACTCGAAAGCTTCTTCCCTTTTGCCTTTAATTTCCACTGATGCGCGGCGGATTGGGTTTCCGGTTTTAATAATCCGGTCAGCCGGAAAAAATTGTTCCATCCCATCAAAAGCAACACAAATACGCTTTGCTTTTTTTGCCAAGAATTTATTGGTGATGCCAGCATAGGAATTTTGTTCCTGAATTAAAATCGGAACGTTTTTGGTGGAAGCCGCGTATAACAACGGACCGGAAGCATAACCTCCAACGCCAACTACGGCATCCGGTTTGAAAGTTTTGATTACTGATTTTGCTTTGCTCACACTTCCCAAAACTTTAAAAGGCAACGACAGATTTTTAAGGATAGAACCGCGCTGAAAACCGGCAATATCCAAACCAACAATTTCATATCCGGCAGCTGGAACTTTATCCATCTCCATTCGTCCATTGGCGCCAACAAAAAGAATTTCCGTTTCCGGACGCAGCTTTTTCAGCGCATCAGCAATAGCAATAGCCGGGAAGATGTGTCCTCCGGTGCCGCCGCCGCTAATGATGATCCTTTTTGCCATGCTTCTTTTATCTACTAATATTTTGCTTTCAGCAGTCAGTTATCAGCTTTCAGTCCTTTTTAAAGCTGATTGCTGAAAGCTAATTGCTGACAGCTTTTTTACGCTGCCACTTCTTTTTCCCTAATCTCGCCAACCACCACTTTGCGGTTGTCTTCGTACTCGTCAATATGCCGGCTCACCGATAAAATAATACCGAAAGCCACGCTGGTAAACAAAATCGAAGTTCCGCCCATACTTACCAAAGGCAGCGGCACGCCCGTAACCGGGCCCAAACCAACCGCAACCGCCATGTTGGCAAAAGCCTGGATCGTCAAACTAAAACTTAAACCTGCCGCAAGCAATGCACCAAACGCTTTTGGTGCTTTGGTTACTATTTTGATGCAGCGGTACAACAGGAAAAGATAGATGATGACGAGTGCGAAACCTCCAATCAGACCATATTCTTCGATAATCGTAGCATAAATAAAATCAGAATATGGGTGCGGCAGATAATTACGTTCGGTACTGTTGCCAGGTCCTTTCCCGAAAACGCCGCCGGTTGCAATGGCAATTTTCGCATGATCAGATTGGAAAGATTTATCACGGTCAACTTTACTTGGGTGCATAAACGTTTGGATACGCGAAGCATAAGTTTTCCGTCTCGGCCCTAAAAAGATAACGCCTGCCAATAAAACTGCGCCTGCCAAACAAACTACCGCAATTTGTTTGATGCTGATACGGCCGATAATCAACAGTAAAACACTCACACCAAAAAGCATTAAAGCAGTTGATAAATTGGCCAGCGCAATCAGGATAAAAACCACGCAAACCGAACCCATAATCGGCATAAAAGATTCTTTAACATCTTTAATGTTTTCCTGCTTGCGCGATAAACTTCTGGCTAAAAAAGTAATTAAGGAAAGCTTTGCCAAATCTGAAGTTTGGAAGGTTAATCCGGTTCCGGGAATGGCGATCCAACGACTGGCATCATTCACATGGTTTCCAAACAGCAACGTATAAAGCAACAGCGGAATGGTTACGATCATCAGGATTTTTGAAATGCCCGAATAGTAACGGTAATCCAGTTTGTGCGAAATATACATCAGCGCGATACCGCCAAAAATCATGGCCAGGTGCTTTACCAGAATAGATTCTGCACCAACGCCGCGTTTGTAAGCCAGCGTTCCTGTTGAACTGTAAACCGCCAGTGCCGAAATTACCGACAACAAGATCACGATCAGCCAGATCCAGCGGTCGCCTTTTGTTTGGCCAAGAATTGCTTGTATGGTGTTTTTCATTTATATTTTTTTTGCTTTCAGCTTTCAGCAATCAGATTTCAGCTTTTGCATAGTTTGTTACCATGAGCTGAGGGCTGAAAGCTGGTAGCTGACTACTGATAGCTAAAGCTCCTTTACCGCTGCCTTAAACTGCTGGCCGCGGTCTTCATAATTTTTAAACAGATCAAAACTGGCGCAAGCTGGAGACAATAAAACTGTGTCGCCTTTTTTTGCCAGGTGATAAGCCATTTGCACTGCTTCCTGTGCCGAAAAAGCGTTTACAATCATGTCCACATCTTCTTCAAAAGCTTCGTAGATGCGCTTGTTGTCTTTGCCCAAACACACAATGGCTTTCACTTTTTGCTTCACCAACTCCTTCAGCATGGTGTAATCGTTGCCTTTGTCCACGCCGCCTAAAATCAGCACTACGTCTGTATTCATACTTTCCAGCGCAAACCAAACCGAATTAACGTTGGTGGCTTTAGAATCATTGATAAATTTGATGCCTGCAACCGAACCTGCAAACTCCAGCCGGTGCTCAATGTTTTTAAAATCGCCCATACTTTCACGGATGGTTTCGTTTCTTAATTCTAAAACCTTGGCCGTAATCCCCGATGCCATGCTGTTATAAATATTGTGCTTTCCCTGCAATGCCAACTCCTTGATATTCATGTTCAAATCTCCTTTATCCGTTAAAATATAAATCTCATCTTCGCTAAGGTATGCGCCTTGCCCTACTTTTTTTTGGATTGAAAAAGGCAGTTGTTTGGCCAAAATTTCCCTTTTGTTGATACCTTTCATCGTTTCCTCATCATCGGCACAATAAATCAGATAATCCGCACCAGTTTGGTTCTGGATGATCCGAAATTTAGAATCGGCATAATTCTCCATTTTATATTCGTACCGGTCTAAATGATCGGGCGTAATATTGAGTAACACAGCGATATCAGCTTTAAACTGATACATATCATCGAGCATAAAACTGCTGATCTCCAGCACGAAATGATCGTACTTTTCAGCAGCAACCTGGTATGCAAAACTTTTACCGATGTTGCCGGCCAAACCCACATTTAAACCTGCTTTTTTAAGCAGATGGTAAGTCAAACTTGTCGTCGTCGTTTTTCCGTTTGATCCGGTGATGCAGATCATTTTGGCTTTGGTATATCTTCCCGCAAACTCAATTTCAGAAATCACCGGAATGCCTTTTTCTTTCAGTTTTTTAATGATCGGCGCTTTATTTGGAATGCCCGGGCTTTTCACCACTTCGTTTGCCTGCAAAATAATTTCTTCGGAATGTTTGCCTTCTTCAAAATCAATATTCCAGTCTTGCAGTTGCATTTTGTATTTTTCGTCCATCTGCCCAAAATCCGAAACAAAAACTTTAAAGCCCTGCTTCCGCGCCAAAAAAGCTGCACCAACGCCGCTTTCGCCAGCGCCCAAAATGCACAGGAACTTGCCGTTTCCGATAGCTGTTGCTGCTGTTTGATTTCCTTCGGTTTCCAATTCGTTTTCTATTTTTTAAGCTGATGCTTCTTTTACTACCTTAATTTTAGTGTAACAATGGTTACGATAGCCAGAAAAATGCCGACGATCCAAAACCGCGTTACGATCTTGGATTCGTGGTAACCTTTTTTCTGAAAATGATGGTGTAGCGGCGACATCAGGAAAATCCTTCGGCCCTCGCCATATTTTTTTTTGGTGAATTTGAACCAGCTTACCTGTAAAATCACCGAAACCAACTCGATTAAAAAAATGCCGCATAAAAGAGGTATCAGCAGTTCTTTGCGGATCATGATGGCGAAAGCAGCGATGATGCCACCGATAGCCAGACTACCGGTATCGCCCATAAATATTTGCGCAGGATACGAATTGTACCACAAAAAGCCAACGCAAGCCCCAACAAAAGCACCGGCAAAAATTACCAGTTCGCCAGAATTTGGGATATAAACGATGTTCAAATATTCGGCAATAACAGTGTTGCCCGAAACGTAAGCCAAAACAGCAAGCGTTATACCTATAATTGCCGAAGTTCCGGTTGCCAAACCATCAATCCCATCCGTAATGTTGGCGCCGTTAGAAACTGCGGTGATGATAAAAATGGTGAAAAGCATGAAAACGATTAAGCCGTAATGCTCGTAACCCGGGCCGATAAACTTGATCACTTTGGCATAATCAAACTCGTTGTGCTTGTAAAAAGGCACATTGGTTTTGGTGGATTTAATGTCCTGCGTGTAAACATATTTATTTCCAACCTGATGGACTTCCACCGGAACATCGTATTTTACTGGCAATGTTACCGTTTGCCGGATCACAATGTCCGGACTAAAATACATTGTCCAGCCAATAATAACGGACAAGCCAACCTGGCCAACAATCTTAAAACGCCCAGCCAAGCCTTCTTTATTTTTCTTGAAAACCTTGATATAATCATCCAGAAAACCAACTGTTCCCATCCAAATGGTGGTGATGATCATCAAAATGATGTACACATTATCCAGCTTGGCCAGCAATAAAGTTGGGATCAAAATTCCCATCAAAATCATGATGCCGCCCATGGTTGGCGTACCTTGTTTTTGCATCTGGCCTTCCAAACCTAAATTTCTTACCGTTTCGCCAACTTGTTTTTTACGGAGGTATTTGATGATGCGCCCACCAAAAACTGTTGTAATCATCAGCGAAATAATGACCGACATAGCCGTGCGAAACGAGATGTACTGAAACACACCAACGCCCGGAATATTGTGGTTTTTGTACAAATAGGTAAACAGGTAATACAGCATCAGCTCATCAGTTTAAATTGTTCTGCCAAAATCTGTTTATCGTCAAAAGGGTATTTCACGCCTTTTATTTCCTGGTATTTTTCATGGCCTTTGCCGGCCAGTAAAATAATATCGTCGGGTTGTGCTAAATGACATGCTGCTTTTATCGCCTCTTTTCTGTCGGCAATGGCAAATGCTTTTCGTTGCTGGTCTGGCGTGATGCCGCTTTGCATATCCCGAATAATCTGGTCCGGATCTTCGGAACGCGGGTTATCTGAAGTTAAAATAACTTTATCGCTCCACTCGCAAGCCACCGTAGCCATTACTGGGCGCTTGGTTTTGTCCCGGTCGCCGCCGCAACCAATTACCGTAATTACCTGTTCGTTTCCTTTGCGGATATCTTTGATCGTGCTCAGCACATTTTGAACGGCATCCGGCGTATGCGCATAATCCACAATCCCAATAACTTTATTGGCAGATATGAAATAATCAAACCTGCCTTCTGCTCCTGCTAACCGGCTCAATGCGGTTAAAACTTTTTCTTTATCCTGATCCAGCAACATCGCCGCGCCGTAAACTGCAAGCAAATTGTACGCGTTAAAACTGCCCACCATTTTAAACCAAACTTCCTGCCCGTCGATGTTTAAAAGCAGGCCGCCAAACTGGTTCTCCAAAATCTTGGCTTTAAAATCGGCCATGCTTTTTAGCGCATAGGTTTTTTTATTGGCTTTGGTATTTTGCAACATCACCTTGCCGTTGCGGTCGTCCAAGTTTATCAGGGCAAAAGCAGTATTGGGCAAACTATCAAAAAATCTTTTTTTGGCTTTTAAGTAGTTATCAAAAGTTTTATGAAAATCGAGGTGATCGTGGGTGAGGTTTGAAAAAATTCCACCGGCAAAATGTAAGCCTGTTATACGATGTTGTACGACGGAATGCGAACTCACTTCCATAAAAGCGTAGTCGCAACCGTGCTGCACCATTTCGAGCAATAACTCATTCAAAGCAACCGGATCAGGCGTGGTGTGCGTGGCAGGAATAACGGCATCGTTAATCCGGTTTTCAACAGTAGAAAGCATCCCACATTTATAGCCCAATTCCCTAAAAAGCTGGAAAAGTAAAGTTGCAATGGTCGTTTTGCCATTTGTTCCCGTTACGCCAACTAATTTTAATTTTTGGGAAGGCTGATCATAAAAGTTGGCCGCCGCAAAACCTAAAGCTTCGGATGCTTCTTTTACCTGGATAAAAACAGTATCAGGGTTTTGGTTCTGCGGGATTTCTTCACAAACAACCGCAACCGCACCGGAAGCAATAGCCTGTTCGATAAAGCGGTGCCCATCAACCAAAGTACCGCGAACGGCAAAAAACAAACAACCGGGAATTACTTTCCTGGAATCAAAAACAAGCGCAGTAATTTCCTGATCGGGCTTGTTTAAGCCAGTTAAATCAGTAATTCCTGCACATATTTCTTTCAATAACTTCATTCAAGTTCCAATACTATTTTAGATCCTTTTGGTATGATGCTGCCCGGCCCGACGGATTGCCTTACAACCGTTCCGCTGCCAACTACGGCTGTTTTGTAGCCTGCATTTCCCATGATAAACAAAGCATCGCGCAAACCCATCCCAACTGTGGAAGGAACGCCTTTTTTGGCCGGTGTTTCTGCGGAAATCCCTTCATTGGTATCAATAGCAGCTTGGTTATTTTTAACTGTTTGCGGTTTCAGTTTAAGCTTCGTATAAACTTCCTGCAATGCTTTTTGCTGGCCAGATTTTGCCTGTGGCACTTGTGTATTGTTTGCTACGCGGATAGGTGAAGCTTGGTTTAAATCCATATCGCTGGAGTAAACACGGTCTGCAATTTCCCTAAAAACCGGGCCCGAAACTGATGCACCATAGTAATCTCCTTTCGGGTCATTTATCACCACAATCATGGAATACTTAGGTTTCTCCGCAGGAAAATAACCTACAAAAGAAGCCTGGTATTGCCGTTTGCCCCTATAACCTTTGTTCGCATCGGCAACCTGGGCCGTACCTGTTTTGCCGGCAATATTATACAATGGATTGTAAACGAAATGCTTTCCGCTGCCTTCTGTAACCACGCCTTCCAGCATTTTTTTGATCTTGCCCAACGTAACATCCGAGCAGATTTTATCCTTGATGACCCTAGCCTGAAACTGCTCAATCGGGTTGCCCAGCCTCCTGATCTCTTTTACAAAAATTGGCGCAATGTATTTGCCGTTGTTGGCCACGGCATTATAAAACGAAAGCATTTTTAAAGGCGTCAACTGCATTTCGTAACCGTAGGCCATTTGCGGCAAAGTCATGTTTTTGTTCCAGCTTTTGTTTTCAGGGTTTTTGATGACTGGCTGTGCTTCTCCCGGAATTTCTAATTTTAATTTTTCGTTCAGATGCCAATCGTACAAATGGTCGGTAAATTGCGATTGGTTTTCGTGATAAGCATTATTCACCAAAAAAGCTACGGCAGCATTGGATGACAGTTCGAATGCTTTTTTTACCGTAACCACACCGATGCTGCCATGCGAATCTTTAATCATGTGGCCCGGAATTTTATAAAACCCCGTGTTGACCATTGTGCTGGTATCTACTTTTTTATCTTCCAACAAAGCCATGTACGAAGCCAGTTTAAAAGTAGAACCCGGATCCTGGTTGCCGGCAATGGCATAATTAAATTTCTCCTGATATTCTCCCGGTGCAACTTTGGTAAAATTGGCAACGGCACGCACTTCGCCGGTTTGCACTTCCATCAAAATAACCGCACCATGATCGGCATCGCTTTTAATCAACTGTTTTAACAAAGCACTTTGCGCCACATCCTGGAAATTGACATCCAGGGTTGACATGATATCGGCACCTTCTTTGGGTGCTATTTCAAAATCTTCGTTTACCGGTTTCCAAACGCCGCCGGCAATGCGCTGCATCAAACGCTTTCCGGATTCTCCGTTGATAAAAGAAGCATAGGCGCCTTCTAAACCAACACCATTTTTTACGTTTTCATTTTTATAACCGATGGTTCTGGCAGCCAAAGAACGGTAAGGCAAAATCCGTTTGTTTTTCTGCAATACGATTAATCCGCCGCCATACTTGCCCAAGTTAAAAATTGGGAACTTCTTGATCTGCTTTAAATCCTGAAAAGAAACTTTGCGCTTGATAAGCAAATAGCGCGAACTATCGCGACGGCCATCGCGCAGGTAACGAGAGTAATCGCGGGCAGATTTATCACCAAAAAAAGCCGACAATTTCATCGCCAAAGAATCCACTTTTTCGTAAAAAACCTTGTCATCTGCAATGGCGCCGTCCACCATATCCATGTGCAGTTCATATTCCGGAACCGAAGTGGCCAGCATACTACCATCCTGCGCAAAGATATTTCCGCGGGCAGCTTCCACATTTACGTAGCGGATAGAAAGGCTGTCCTGCATGGCCGCCCATTTTTTGCCTTGAACAAACTGCACGCGGCATAACTGCACCATTACTGCCACGGCAAACAGCACAATCAGCCCGAAAGCCAGATAAACGCGAAGCAGTATATTGGTTCTAATGCTCATCTTCTTCTGTTACGGTCAGTTTTTGCGGAGGCTCCACAGAAGTTTTTAATCCTAAAGTGTCTGTTTTTTTTGCCACTTCCGATAAAGTACTTTTATAAGCCAGTTCAGCTTTAGTGGTTTTATAATCCCAGCTCAGTTCTTTTACTTGTTTAGAAAGTTTGTCAATGTCGCGGATATTGTTTTCGGCCATGTGCCTGTTTGCGATATAGACCATCGCCAAAAAGGCCACAAAAAACATAAACGGCAGCATCCGGGTGGCAGCTTCGGTAGAAACCACGCCTTTTTTTAAAAACAAAGTGAAAAAATTGTCGGGGATTTTACCGGCAGGCGGTTTTTCTTCCACAATCAATTCCTTTTCCGGTTCTATTTCTTCCAGAATTTCTGCTCTTAAACGGTTGCTCATCTTTTTACAGCGATTCTTAATTTGGCACTACGTGCACGGTTATTTATTTTTATTTCTTCTTCGGATGCAGTAATTGCCCCACGGCTTACCGCATCAAACGGCTTTTGGTCGTTCCCAAAAAAATCCTTTTCTACTTCGCCCCGAAATTTCCCTTTGGCAATGAAGTTCTTCACCAAACGGTCTTCCAGCGAGTGATAAGACATCACGACTAATCTTCCGCCTGAAACCAGCACTTCTGCCGATTGCAGCAAAAACTCCTGTAAAGCTTCCAGTTCCTGATTAACTTCGATGCGCAAAGCCTGAAAAACCTGCGCTAAATATTTATTTTCTTTTCCTTTCGGGATGCAGTTTTGGATTACGTTTTTCAATTCGGCAATCGTTCCGATTGGTTGATTTAATCTGGCCGTTACTACTGTTTTTGCCAGTGTTTTTGCGTTCTGCAATTCGCCGTACATGCCAAAAATGCGGTGCAAATTTTCCTCACTATAAGTATTAATGATGGTTTTTGCCGTTAGGTCGCCGCTTTTGTTCATGCGCATATCCAGATTGGCATCAAAACGTACCGAAAAACCGCGTTCGGCCTGATCAAACTGGTATGAAGAAACACCCAAATCAGCCAAAATCCCATCAACCGGAATGGCTTCATACAATCGGCAGTAGTTTTTTAGATACCTAAAATTTTGTTCGATAAAAGTAAAACGTCCGTCATCAGGCAAGTTCCGCTTTGCATCTTCATCCTGGTCAAAAGCCAGTAACCGGCCACCATCACCTAAATTATTTAATATCTGTTTTGAATGGCCGCCACCACCAAAAGTTACATCCACGTAAGTGCCGTCTGGCTTGATGGCCAGCGCATCGGTGCATTCCTGCAGCATTACGGGTGTGTGGTAATTATTCATTCGTTTTGCTTGCTTTGTTGCCCATTACTTCTTCGGCCAGTTTGGCAAAATTTTCCGGTTCGTTGTCTAATTGTTCGTCATAAGCCTCTTTTGCCCAAACATCTATTTTATTTAAGTTTCCGGCCAAAACCACATCCGTCCCGATCCCGGCATAATCCAATAAAGATTTCGGAACCAGCACCCTTCCTGCCGCATCCGGTACTATTTCTGTTGCGCCCCGGGTAAAATATTTGATAAAATCGCGGTTCTTTTTTTCGTACTGATTTAGTTTGCTCAGCTCGTCCAATAGCAGCAACCAATCTTTTCGCGGATAAATCACCAAATGTTTTTCAAAGCCACGGTTTATAAATAACCCTTCCCGCTCAGCTTCCGGAAGCTGTTTCTTGAGGTTGACCGGGATCATCATCCGATCTTTGGCATCAAGCTTACACTCAAATTCTCCTAAAAAATAGGACATGGATTCAGGTTGGGTAATATTTAATGAGTAAAAGTATAAATATTACCACCTTTTACCACAATTTCCCACTAAAAGTTTTCAACATTGCCTATTTATCTTTTTTAACTGCCTGTTAATGAGGGATACTGTTTTTATCGGCATAAAAACAGTATCGTGGCCACAAGCGCGATAAGCACTTGTTTATGAGTAACTTTCCAGCTGGGCAGGTTAACATCAGATCGAAACCAAGGCCAGCAATAATATTAGTTGATAATTAAAGGCCACGTTTAAATATTGCCTGAGCAGATTTCAATGCTTCTTTTACCACCTAAAAATTGGCTGGTATTTAATTTTGGTTTGCCCTGCACACATTTATACAGGTTTTGTTTTTTATATTTTAAATTTTTTGCAAAATGTAATTAAACTTTTACTTTTACACCTAACCAATAAAATAAACTTTTTTAGTATTTATAGCCGGATGCGCAATTACAATTCGCATGATAATAATCCTGATGATGCTTGTTTTGTTATCAAATTTGTTACGCTTTTATATAAACCAATAGCCATCAACAAAACCGAATTTAAGTATGGATACAACTTTACTTCTTAGAAATTCTTTTTTAGCTGTATTGCTTTGTGTTTTGTGTGGAGAATTAGCTTCGGCACAAACTGATGCCGATGCGATCATGATCCCAAAAAATTATTTTTGCGGGGGTACAATGTACAGCAACAGTAGCTGGAACAGCTATTGGGAAGGCACTTTCAAACGAACCAACGGCAATATCGGCACGCTAAACTCAAACATGGTAACGCTGATGGGCAATTATGGCATTAGTAACCGTTTAAATCTACTGTTATCGTTGCCTTATGTTACGAATAATACTACAGCCGGAACGTTGCACAGCCAGCAGGGAATCCAGGACGCTACTGTTTCTTTAAAATGGGTCCCGGTTTCAATGCGTACCGGTTATGGCACTTTTCGTTTGTTTGCTATTGCAATGGGTTCCATCCCGATCGGTAATTATCAGGCTGATTTTTTGCCCGTTGCTATCGGTTTGCACAGCAGAAGCTTGATGTTCAGGGCTTTGGCCGATTACCAGAGTGGCCATTTATTTTTCTCCGGCTCTGGGGAATATATGCGCCGTGATAATATCACCATTGACCGTACTGCTTATTACACCACAGAAATGCATTATACTAACCAGGTTGCCATTCCTGATGGGACTAACTTTAATGTTCGTGGCGGATACCGGAGCAGCAAATGGATTGCAGAAGCTGTTTTGGACAACACTACGACTTTGGGCGGTTTTGACATGCGCAAAAATGATATGCCTTTCCCCAGCAATAAAATGAACATGACGATGGTTGGCGTGAATTTAAAATACAGCTTTAGTTCGATCAACGGATTAGAACTGACTGCCGGAAGCGATTATGTGGTTGCCGGACGAAATGTTGGGCAAAGTACTATACTTCACGGCGGTGCATATTACCTGTTCAACCTTAAGAAAAACAAAAATCAAAAACACAACAAAATTTAAACAATGAAAAAAAACTTACTTTATACTGTTATTGTATTTTTGTTTTCGGCGATGCTTCTTTTATCGTGCAAAAAAAGTATTATAGAACGTACTGATCTTTATCCATCCTTAACACCTATAAACAACGATTTAAACGCGGGCAACTGGAAGCCGGTTTTGGTAGCCAACCCGGATGCTTTTGTGGTTGCTGCCCCGGATGCCCTTACCTCTCCGGCTTATATTGCCGATTTAAACGAGATCAAAGCTTACCAGGCCAATTTAACTTTGGAACAAAAAGCCAGTATTAAATACTGGAGCGCCGGTGCAGTTTTGCGTTGGAACGAAATTTTGCGCGAGCTGGTTGCCCGCCATAATTTGCCGCCTTACCAAAACGAGGATGGTTCTTATCCGGCACCGAATTCGGCAAACCCTTTTGCTTATCCGCAGTTTCCGTTTTCCAATCCGCCTTATGCTGCCCGTTCTTATGCTTATGTTAGCGCGGCGCAGTATGATGCTCTGGTGGTGGCCTGGCGTTACAAAACCAAGTACAACCGCGCTGCCCCATATAAAAACGATGCTGCCATTCAGGCTTTGGTGCCAAAAACTGATCTGCCTTCTTACCCAAGCGAAGATGCCGTGGTTTCTGGTGCCGCCGTCGAAATGCTTAAATTGTTGTTTCCTACGGAGATTGCTTTTATCGAGCAAAAAGCAGCCGAACAAAAGCTTTACCGGATGATGGCCGGTGCAAATACACGAAGTGAACTGGACGCAGGCGAAGCATTAGGCAAACAGGTTGCTGCTTTATTTACGGCACGTGCCCGGACTGATAAAGCCGGAAAAGCAATTGGCACACCAGCTTTGTGGGACCAATTGGCGATGCAAACCGAAGCCAAAGGCGAAAAATGCTGGCTGAGTTTGGAAACACCAAAACGCCCGCCGATGCTGCCGTTGTTTTGCAAGGTTAGTCCGTTTTTGTTTGATACTTTGACGGTTGTTGCGCTTCGTCCGCCGCCGCCGTATTCCACACATTCAGACGAATTTAAAAAAGAAACTGCCGAAGTTTTGTATTACAGCAAAAACGCCACACGCGAACGTGAAGCCATTGTAGCATTTTGGGCCGATGGTGCCGGAACTTACTCTCCGCCAGGACATTGGAACGCCATTGCTGCGGATGAATTTGTGAAACAAAATTACAGCGAAGTAAGATGGGCGCGCAACTTTGCCCTGCTTAACATGGCCGAAATGGATGCCGCCATTGTTTGCTGGGATGCCAAATATTTTTACTTTAACCCGCGGCCTTCGCAAGTTGACCCGAGCATAAAAACCCTGACTGGAATGCCTAATTTTCCATCGTACACTTCCGGCCATTCCAATTTTAGTGGTGCCGCCGCTACTTTATTAACCTATTTATTGCCGGATCGGGGCAGTAAATTTACAGATATGGCGCAACAAGCATCCATGTCGCGATTGTATGGCGCCATACATTACCGCAGCGATTGCGAAATGGGCTTGGTAACTGGCAAAAAAGTTGGCGAATTTGCAATTAAACGCGCTAAAATAGATGGCGCGGGGAATTAAGAAATGATTGAACGGGTGTTTCAAACTAAAGTTTAAGCTACGGATACTGTTTTTATCCCTATAAAAACAGTATCCGTTTTTCTATCGCAAACGCCGGCTTTAAGTTTAGGCTAAAGCCAAAACCTAAACTTCTAAGCCCACGGCAAATTAACTGCACTGATATTTATATTTACACGTTTTGATTTGCTTTCATTTGCCACGGCCTTTAGGCCGTGGAACAAAAGGCACAGAAAAGGTTTTAGCCAAAAATTAAAACTGTACCTATTTCTCAATTTTTAGGTGGTAAAAGAAGCAT
>NZ_CALMAT010000131.1 GCF_937859865.1 uncultured Mucilaginibacter sp. | reverse complement strand
CTCCCGAAGCGCCCAAAATTTCTAATTATGCTTTTGGTGCCGATTATCATGATGTGATCAAGCAAAAACTGTTTCAATTATTGGCTTTTATTCAGGAAAAAATTGGCGAAGTTGGCGGACGTGCTTTTGTAGATTCGGCACCGGTTTTAGACCGCGCCTGGGCTAAAAAAGCAGGTATGGGCTGGATTGGGAAAAACGGAAACCTCATCAGCAAGCAGAAAGGCTCTTTCTTTTTTCTGGCCGAACTGATTGTTGATTTGGAACTGGAATACGACATCGAACCAACCAAAGACCATTGTGGCACTTGCACGCGTTGCCTCGATGCCTGCCCGACTGAAGCCATTGTTGCGCCTGCGGTTGTAGATGGCAGCCGCTGCATTTCTTACTTAACCATCGAACTGAAAAACGAAATCCCGCAAGAGTTTAAAGGCAAAACCGACAATTGGATGTTTGGCTGCGATATTTGCCAGGATGTTTGCCCTTGGAACCGGTTTTCCGTTTTGCATAATGAACCTGCTTTCCGGCCGCCGCCAAAACTTTTGGCCATGACGAAAGCCGATTGGGAAGAAATTACGGAAGATACCTTTAAAAAAGTTTTTAAAAACTCGGCGGTAAAACGGACAAAGTTTGTAGGTTTAAAAAGGAATATTGATTTTTTGAAGAATGGTTGAATGCTTCTTTTATCGGCATAAAACTGGCGTCGCTGATTAAGGCAACACCAATTTTATGCCGATAAAAACAGTATCGCTACTTTCCAAACTTCAGCTTCAATTGCGCCAACATATCGTCATTAATCGGCTCAGCGGGTTTATCGTCGCGGCGCGGCGGCTGCGGATAATTTGGTTTATGTTGCGGCCTTGGCTGTGGCTTTTGCTGTTGGTTCCGTTGCTGGTTTTCCGCCTGGGCAGGTTTAACATAAGGTTTTGGCTGATTTTGAATTTCCGGTTTATGCTGTTCCTGCTGCGGCTTTGACTGCTCAGGGCGGTTTTGTATTTCCGGCTTGGGCTGGGCTTGCGGTTTCGCCAGGTTCTTTTTAGCCGTCCAGCGTTTATAAATCGCTTCCAACCGGCGTTTGGTGTACAACGGAAAATCGCCCTGCATCATCCAGGCATAATAACTTGGCTCGATCTGGAAAATATCTTCCACCTTTTTGCCTTTGTGCTTGCCAAAATTAAAAAGCTCTTCACCTGCTTCGTTAAAAACCATCCTTCCGGCAAAATCAACCGGCTTGGTAAGGTTGGTAAACTGGTGCAGCGCTTCCACATCGTTTACCACCGGTACTGTTTTTACGCCCTTTTTATTTTCCCATTCTGCGCCTTCGTATTTAGCGATTTGGGCAAGCAAAACTTCCATCGTTGCGCGGGTATCGGCTTCGGCAGAATGTGCGTTGATGATGTCTTTTCCGCAGTAAAACTGATAGGCGGCGCGCAAAGTGCGTTGCTCCATCTGGTGGAAAATATTTTGTACATCTACAAAATGGCGGTTTTCTAAATCGAAATCAACTTCGGCACGAATAAATTCTTCCATCAGCATCGGGATATCAAACTTGTTGGAATTGTATCCGGCCAAATCGCTGTTGCCTAAAAACACAGCAATTTCTGGTGCCAGTTCTTTAAACGTACGTTCGTCTTTCACATGCTCATCGTAAATGCCATGGACCAAAGACGATTCGAGTGGGATCGGCATTTGCGGGTTAACACGCCAGGTTTTTACTTCTTCCGTTTCGTCCGGGTGGATTTTGATCACCGAAATCTCTACAATCCGGTCGTTTCCAATGTGCACACCGGTTGTTTCCAGATCGAAAAATGCAAGCGGGCGTTTTAAATTTAATTTCATGCAGTAAATAAAGTGCTAAGGTCGTAAAAACCATCAAAACCAAAAAATCCGGCTTCAATTTTAAACAGGCAATGCTTCTTTTATACCTGTTTTTTTATGAACAAAGGTTATAAAATATCCGTATAAATTTCTACTATTGGTTAACCTAACCCTCTTCACATTTGAAAAAACATTTACTTGTTTATTTGCTGCTTTTGGCAGGGATAAATGCGCACGCGCAAGACTTTGAGTTTGGAAAACCAACCCACGAAGAGCTGGAAATGAAAACTTACAGCAAAGATTCCAGCGCGAATGCCGTGGTTTTAAAAGAGTTTGGCACGGCAACCATCAGCAGCCGCGACAATACGCCGCTGGTATTTCAGTACCACGTAAAAATCAAAATCCTAAACAGCAAAGGTTTTGAACATGGCGATGTCCTCATCCGCCTGCATAAACAGGAAGGCCGGGAAGAAACCGTGGAAGATTTAGAAGGCGTAACGTTCAGCAAAGATGAGAACGGCCTGATACGGTCTGCCCCGCTCGAAAAAACCAGCATCTACAACATCAACAAATCCCAATACATCAACCAGGTTAAGTTTGCGATGCCAAATTTGAAGGAAGGCTCTATCATCGAATACAAATATACGCTGGTTTCGCCGTTCATTTTCAATTTTAAAAGCTGGAACTTTCAATCAGACATGCCCAAAATTTACAGCGAATATGTGGCAAGCATCCCGGCCGTTTATAATTATAATGTAGTGCTTCGCGGAAGCAAAAAACTGAGCAAAAACACTTCAGACCTGGCCCGCGATTGTTTTACACCGGGCGGCGGTCTAAGGGCAGATTGTTCTGTGCTGACTTATGCGATGGCTGATGTTCCGGCTTTTGTGGAAGAAAAATACATGACGGCACCTTCCAATTTTGTTTCGGCCCTGTATTTTGAACTGTCTGATTACAGCGATTACAACGGCGTTAAACACAAGCTGACCAAAGAATGGAAAGACATTGATTATGAACTGAAAACAAACGAAATGTTTGGCAAGCAAATGAAGCGGAAAGACTTGTTTAAAGATAAAATTGCAGGCATAACCCAAGGCGCAACAGATGATTTGGGCAAAGCAAAAGCAGTTTATTTGTATCTGCAAAAATGGTTTAAATGGAACGAGGATTACGGCGTTTACAGCCCGGGCGGCATAAAAAAAGCATTAGACCACCGCACGGGCAGTTCTGCGGATATTAACCTTTCGTTGGTTTCTGCTTTGTCGGCCGCGGGTTTGCCGACAGAAGCGGTCATTCTTTCTACACGTGATAACGGTTCGGTCAATAAAATTTTTCCGGTCGTCAGCGACTTTGATTATGTGGTGGCGCAGGTAGAAATCGGCGAAAAAAAGTATTTGCTCGATGCAACCGACCCGCTCCTGCCCTTTGGTTTGCTACCCGTCCGTTGCATTAACGAACAGGGACGGGTGATCAGCCTGGAAAAACCTTCGTACTGGGCCGATCTGAAAGCTTCACAAAAAGAAAGTTCGCTCTACACTATCACCCTTAACATAGAAGAAAACGGGAAAATTAAAGGGACGGTCAACAATTATTCCTTTGGTTATGAAGCTTACAACAAACGGAAAAAGATCAAAAAGTTTAACAGCATAGACGAATATGTAGAGAGCCTGGATGACAACATGCCCAAGATCAAAATCCTGAAATCGGACGTAAAAAACCTGGACAACAACGAGTTGCCTTTGAGCGAAGAATACGAAATTGAAATGAACGCTTACGAAAAACCAGACGAAGACCGGTTTTCGTTTAACCCGTTTTTTTTGGACAGGATTACCGAAAACCCTTTTAAACTGACCGACAGAACATATCCGGTGGATTGGGGCGCGCCTTCGGAAACCAAAATCATGTTGCGTTTGAATTTTCCGGCACAATATGAAGTAATCAGCAAACCAACTTCGGTAGGTTTGAGCCTGCCTTTAAAAGGCGGACGTTACATTTCCCAGAGTTCTGTGGACGGCAACGAGTTTAGTTTTACTGAGTTGAAACAGTTAGACAAATCGGTTTACGAACCCGAAGAATACCCTTACTTAAAAGAACTGTTCAACAAAATCGTGCAGACCGAAAGGACAAACATCACCTTCAAAAAGAAAAAATGAAAACCATAGCAGCAGGCTTTTTTTTGATTTGTTTGGCTTCGGCCGGTTTTGCGCAAAACCTGTACGACGTTGCCTCCATTCCGCAAGGGCTGAAACCTTACGCCAATGCAATTGTGCGCAATTCGGAAGAAACAATTGAAATTAAAGAAGCCGACAACGTAATTTACCATGTAAAAGAAGCAATCACGATTATGAACAAAAACGGCGACGACTTTGCAAGGATCGTGATCAATTATGATAAAGGCCGACAGCTTAAAATGGTGAAAGGCAGCATTTACAACCAGTTTGGTTTGCCTGCGGGAAAATTTTCGGAAAAAGATTTTACCGATAACAGTGCCATCAGCAATTTTTCTTTGTACGAAGATGACCGCGTTAAATATTATAAACCCGGCACAAACACGTACCCTTACACCGTTGAGTTTGAGTACGAATTGAAACAGCGGCAAAGTTTGGTTTTGCCCAAATTTTTATCGGCGTATTCTTCTGAAATGGCGGTAGAAAATAGTTCTTACAAAATCATCTGCAAGCCGGATTTAAATTTACGTATCCACGAAAGTAACTTTTTGGGCAAAATGCAAACCGAATTGCTAAAAGATCAAAAGGTTTATAGCTGGCAAATCAACAACGTCAAAGCAATCCGGGAAGAACCTTTTTTGCCCGATTCGCATACGTTTTTAACTTCGGTGGAAGTGGTCCCCGAAAAATTTTCTTTTGGCGGCAAGCCTGGTTCTTTCAACAATTGGGAAGAATTTAGTAAATGGATGAGCAATACGCTGTTAAAAGGGCGTGATGAAATTCCGGCAGAAACGGCTGCTTATATCCGCGATCTGGTGAAAGATATTTCCGATCCGAAACAAAAAGCCAAAAAAATATACGAATATATGCAGCAAAAAACACGCTACATCAGCGTGCAAATTGGCGTTGGCGGGTATCAGCCAATTTTGGCAAGCGAAGTTGACCGTTTAGGTTATGGCGATTGCAAAGGCTTGGTCAACTACACGCGTGGTTTGCTTAAAGTTGCCGGAATTGATTCGTATTACTGTATCGTTTACGGAGATCATAGCCGTAAAAGAAGCATTGATGCCAGTTTTGCCAGTTTGCAGGGCAACCATATTATTTTGTGTTTGCCTTTCAAAAACGATACCACCTGGCTGGAATGTACCAGCAAACAAATCCCCTTCGGCTTTTTGGGCGATTTTACCGACGGCAGAAACGTGGTGGCCTGCAACGAGCAAGGCGGAAGATTGATGCGGACACCGGAAATCAAAACTTCGGCCAATCTTCAAACCCGTAATTGTACTTTTTCAATCAACAAAAACGGTACGCTGAACGGCAAAATGGAAACCCGTTACGAAGGCGAGCAGTACGATAACCGGGAAGATTTGATTGATGAACCATACCAGGAACAATTGAAAGATTTGCAGCAGGTTTATTTGATTGATAACCTCGACATTAAATCTTTTAAGCTGAAACAGGAAAAAACGCAGCAACCGGTTACATTGGAAACACTAAACTTTGAAGCACAAAATTACGGTGCAGAAAACGAAGGACGCTTTATTGTGCCGATCAACCGCGTCAACTTTGTAAAAAGGCCGTTAAAAGAAGTACGTAACCGTGCGTTTCCGGTTTGTATCAACCATGGTTATGTGGATCAGGACGAGCTAATTTATCAACTTCCGGAAGATTATAAAGTAGAAGAACGGCCAAGAAACGTACAAGTTAATACCTCTTTCGGAAATTATACGGCAAAGGTTGAACTGCAGGACGGGAAGCTGGTTTATTCAAGAAAAATACAATTAAATGCCGGGACGTATCCGAAAGAAATGTATGCAGAAATTGCAGGTTTTTATCAAACCATGTACGAAGCAGATAATTCTCATTTTACGCTGGTCAAGAAATAATGTTAAATGATATTCTTCCTGAATGAAAAACCGGCAATGCTTCTTTTACCGGTATAAAATCATTGCCCGGCAATTACCGACCCGCAGCGCGAAAAGTATTTGTACATCGCCGGGTCGTGCAGCTTGACCAGCAAAATCCCTTTATTAGTACTGGCATGTACCACGAAATCGTTTTGCAGGTAAATGCCGACGTGGCTGAATTTCTTCCCGTCAAAATCAAAAAAAACCAGGTCGCCTTCCTGCAACTGCTCTTCGTATTTCCGTTTGATGGTGTTAACCTGCTGGCTTGTCATCCGCGGCATGTTGATACCGTAAACCTGCTGCTCCAGCAGCGAAACGAAGCCAGAACAATCAATCCCGTCTTTATCCAATCCGCCAAAACGGTAAGGCGTGGCCATCCATTGATCAATAAAAGTATATAAACGGCCGTTGTTGATGCTGCTTTCCTCCACGCCCATCAACTGCGAATACTTTTGGGAGATGGATGCCGAAGGTTGCACAATTTCGCCCGGCTGCCCTTTTAGTTGGTGCTTGCGCGATTTGCAAGCCGAAAAAAGTAGTGGTAAAAGAAGTACGAGGAAGAAATGTTTCGGAAACCGCATCAATATAAAAGTAGCAATAGTTGTGGTTTTACGAAAAAGATAAAAATGGGTTTAAACAAAAAAATCCTGAAAGCTTGTGCTTTCAGGATTATGATATATGCTTACGATCAAAAAAACAACTAATTATTGTTTAACTTTTTGAATGATCTGGCGATAAGCATCAGCTACGTAAAGCATTCCGGCAGCATCAACCGCTACACCAACCGGTGCATTAAAAGGCGTCCTTAAAGTTAAATATCCGCTCCCGGCTACAGATGTTACCGTGCCATTGGTTCCAATTTTGCGTATCAAATTGTTATTGCTGTCTGCTACATAAACCACGCCTGTTGCATCAACCGCTACGCCACTTGGATAATTGAAAGAAGCAGCATTTGCAGCACCGCTAACATTTCCGGCAGAACCATTGCCTGCCACTGTGGTAACCACACCGGCAGCAGTGATTTTACGGATCAGGTTATTGTTGGCATCGGCTACATAAACATTACCGGCTGCATCAACTGCCACACCTCTCGGGCCGTTAAAAGAAGCTGCTGTTCCGGTGCCATTTGCATTACCGGCTTTCCCGCCGGCAAGCGTAGTTACTACACCGGCAGCCGTTATTTTACGGATTGAATTGTTGTTGAAATCAGCTACATAAACATTACCGGCAGCATCAACAGCAACGCCAGCCGGGCCGTTAAAAGTTGCTGCGGTTCCTGTTCCATTAAGGTTGCCTGATAAACCCGCAGTACTACCAGCTAACACGGTTACTGTTCCGTTACCTGCACCGGTGGCGGTTACTATTTTACGGATTTCGTTGTTCCCAAAATCAGCTACATAAACTGCTGCGCCTGCTGCATCTACTGCAACACTGCTGGGGCTATTGTATAAAGCAGACACACCAACAGCGGAAGTATTTGTCCGGCCGGAAGTACCATTTCCGGAGAGTGTAGTTACAACTCCTGCTGAAGTGATTTTACGGATGGCGTTATTTTGTTGGTCTGCTACATAAACATTACCTGCTGCATCTACAGTCAGGCCATAAGGGTTATAAAATGTTGCTGCTGTACCAGTTCCATTTGCAAAACCAGAAGCACCACTACCGGCAAGTGTAGTTACCATGCCCGTTGTTGTGATGGCAGTTGGCATTACATCCGGATCGTTGCTCTTTTTACAACCAGAAAAAAGCATAGCCGGAAGAAGCGCAATTGAAGCTGCTGCTACCGCTTTATTAAAATTATATCGTGTCATTGTACTATAAGCTCTTAATGAATGATTTTAAAAGTGTTACCATTAGTTAAAGATGTAACGTGCGCCGATTTGTGCCTGCCAGGTTGTGTTTGAAATACTCGGGCGGAAAGATGTAGTTACTGGCACAAGGTTATTTCTATCTTGGTAAGGGAAAGAATAAGTAGCCCTGCCGCTTGCAGGGTCAATTCCTTTGTACGATAAAATACTGATTGTGCCTGAATTAAAACCGTTAAAAGTAGTTTGAGACAATCCCCAATTTGGATTCAGAAAGTTACCTAAGTTTACCATATTGAAAGAAATCTCTAAAGTGTTGCGTTTTCCGTTTTTCAGGTCTATGTAGAAATCCTGGGTAATGTTTAAATCAGCCCTTTTAAAGTATGGCAAAATAGCACCGTTTCTTTGCGCATATTCGCCTCTGTGCTTGCTTAAATAAGGGTCTTGCTTAATAAAAGCATCCAATTGCGCCCATTCCTGGTCGGATGTACGCGGGTCTGTTGCATTATCCCTCACCATGATGATATCACTTTGATTTTTGGGAATATACATCAAATCGTTTGTTGCGCCATCGTTATTCGGGTCGCCGCTGGTGATGTAAGAAATTGCGCCGTTGTTAGCTGCTTCAAAGAAAATACCGATGGAAGTTGAACCGTGTTTCAGGTAATCTCTTTTGTAAGATAAAGCCGCAATTACCCGGTTTGGCTGAACGTAAGAACTGTTTGACAAAGCTGTAGAATTTGGGTCTCCAACTACCGGGCGGGTACTCCAAATTGTGCTTGCAGTAGTACCGCCGTCGTTTACATCTTTTGACCTGGTATAAGTGTAAGCAATGTTGGCATACAAACCATTGGTAAAGTTTTTCTGCAATTGGCCGGTAATAAAATACGAGAAACCTCTGTTGGTATTGCTCATATATATAGCTTGTGTAATAGCCGGGTTAGTTACGGTATTTCCGGTAAACATGGTCCTCGCAGTATATCTTATTTGTCCTTCAACACCTGGTAAAGTGGTATAAGTGTCGGAAAGGGCAATGTTTTGGTGATAAACGGCATTGATGTCTTTGGTATAAGCACCTTCAATGGTACCGATGATACCAAAAGGCAGTTTCTGATCAATTGCTAAGTTAGTCCTGAAAATCTGTGGATATTTAAAATCGCGTGAAGTTGCATCAACTTCATAAGAGGTATTGGCCTGAGCTGTTCCCACGGCAGGGCGGTTAGCTTCAGTATTAGGGTTAAACAACAAACGCGGGTCATTTGGGGTAGCAGCTTTGGTAACCGTATAAGACCCAAACAGAACGCCTGTGTTCGATAATTGGTTTGATATCCAAACGTAAGGAACCAAACCAGTAAATATACCTGTACCACCGCGAACCTGTGTATTTTTATCACCGTTTACATCCCAGTTAAAACCAACTCTTGGAGAAAATAAAACCCTGTTTTTTGGCAGGTGTGAAACATCTAACTTGATGCCTTGCTGAAAAGTTAAAGCAGCAACATTTGGGTTAGGATCAGTTGTAACAGGGAAATAATTATAATCAGCACGTAATCCGTAAGTCAATTTAAAGTTTTCTGCAACATTATACCTGTCCTGAGCATAAAAACTCAAGTTGTAGGCAGAAAGATTGGCAAAAGGAAATTGACCGCTTGGCAATGCAGAATTACGGACGGTATAAGCAGCCGCAGGTTGATTGGTTAAAAAGTCGGAAGCCGAGTTATAAGTGTATAAACCATTATAATCCGGTGCAAAACCGTTTACGTATTTATTTAACTGATTGCTTGTACCAACAACGATTTCATGCTTTCCTGCAAAAAAGGTTAAGTCATCTGATAATTGTGTTGTATTGGTAGAAAGCAGGTTTCCTGCACTGTAAAGTTCATAACCAAAACTGGTTAAAAGAGATGTTGACCCAACACCATTACCAATATCAACCATTGGGATATTAGAGCTTCCTAAAACATTACGGTAATCGCGCAAAGCAGAATAGCCTGCTGTCAGTTTGTTGGAAATCGTATTGCTGATCCGGCTGTTTAACTCGACAATACCAATATTAAAGTTGTTATTAATTTGGTAGCCGGAACCAAAAAATGGCAAAGTATTTAAAGACGGTGCGCGTGAAGTACCAAAACCAACACCGGCATTTGTAATTCCTGAACTGCTGGCTTGTACTTCACGATATGATTTTAAGTAAAAATACTTGGCACTTAAAGTGTTTTTATCGTTGATATTCCAATCTAATTTTACAGTCGCTTTATCACTATAAGTGTGGTAATTGTAGCCTTGATACGGGCCCGGATTGTAATTGTATTTAGTTTGCAGATAGTTGCTGATGGCATCTAATGTTGCTGCATCTGCTTGTGAGATGGTACCGCCTGCAGTTTGGCCCGGTGTTAAAGCGCTATAAGTAGTTGCAGGGTTACTGATACGTTCCTGTTCGCCGGAAGCAAAAAAGAACAATTTGTTTTTGATGATCGGGCCGCCAATGCTTGCACCACGCTGGTTATAAGTAAAAGGCGTTTTAGGCAAATCATTTAAACCTGCATGATAGCCGGTTAAACCTACACCTCTGGTAAAACCATAAATTGTTCCGCGAAAATCATTTGTACCGGAACGAACCACAGTATTAATACCTGCACCGGTAAAAAAGCCCTGGCGGACATCATAAGGTGCAATATCCACCTGAATCTGTTCAATCGCATCCAATGAAATGGGCTGAGAATTGGTTTGACCGCCCAAAGTGCCGGATAAACCAAAAGAGTTGTTAAACAAAGCACCATCAACAGTTAAATTGTTATAATTGCCGCTTCTGCCACCAAAATTTAAACCGTTTGCCGAAGGCGTTAAACGCGTAAAATCTTGCAAAGAACGGCTTACTGTTGGCAAACGGTCAATTTGTTGCCGGGTTATGGTTTGCCTTGCACCGGTTCGCGATTCATCAAAAACCTGGTTTTGTCCTGATGTAACCACAACTTCTTTCAGGGTTGTTGTAGTTTCGGCCAGGGTTGCATCTACCCGCAGTTCCTGGCCTAAAGTAGTAGTCAGGTTATCCTGCACATAATCATTTAAACCCAAAAAAGAAACCCGGACAATGTAAGGCCCGCCAACCCGAACGTTCGGAAGGTTGTAACGGCCATCAGCACGGGTTGCAGTAACATACTTGGTTCCGGATGGGACATGGATAGCCGTAACCGTAGCTCCTGGGAGCGGGCCCCGGTTATCCTTAACCAAGCCAATGAATGAAGCCGTAGTAACACCCTGTGCAAAAACACCAGAGCTATAAAACTGCATCAAACAAAAAAAGGACAAAAGCAGAAGTAAATTCTTCCTCATAAAAGATTTGTTAGTGAATTGATTGTTTAAATAGTAGCCTGTTTTAATGCTGCAAAGATAACGGTTAGAAAAAGCCAAACATTAAGTTAATGTTAACTTTAACAATTAATTTCTTAACACTTCTGCCTTTTTTTTACACATTAACAATAAATTGCCCTCTTTTTCTTGCTAATTCAATATTTTTTTGCTATTTGTTTCAAAAACTGCATTTTACTGCTCTTGGCCCCTTAAACACTTTTACTTTAAACAAACACCTATTTTATTTAGCTTTGAAGCTGATCTGAAAACAGGTTTTATAAAATAAATAGATATGGATTACGATCTTATAGTGATTGGCACCGGCCCGGGCGGTTATGTTGCTGCCATCCGTGCGGCGCAGTTAGGTTTAAAAACCGCGGTTATCGAAAAGGAATCTTTAGGCGGCATTTGTTTGAACTGGGGCTGTATCCCAACCAAAGCTTTGTTAAAAAGCGCCCAGGTTTTTGAGTACATCAACCACGCAGAAGAATATGGCCTGAAAGTTAACGGCAGCGAAGTTGATTTTAGCAGCATCATCAAAAGGAGTCGCGGTGTGGCCGATGGCATGAGCAAAGGCATCCAGTTTTTGATGAAAAAAAACAAGATTGACGTGATCATGGGAACTGGAAAATTGAAGGGTAAAAACAGCATCGAAGTGAAAGCCGCCGATGGTTCAACCAAAAATTATACGGCTAAAAACATCATCCTGGCAACGGGCAGCCGTTCTCGCGAATTGCCAAATCTGAAACAAGACGGCGTTAAAGTGATTGGTTACCGCCAGGCCATGAACTTGCCAAAACAACCGCAAAGTTTAGTGGTCGTTGGTTCCGGTGCCATCGGCGTAGAGTTTGCTTATTTTTATAATTCTATTGGCACCAAAGTAACGATCGTAGAATATTTAGACAACATCGTTCCGGTGGAAGACGAAGATATTTCCAAACAACTGGCGCGTTCTTTCAAAAAACTGGGCATCAATATCATGACTGGTTCTACGGTTGAATCGGTTGATACTTCCGGCGAAAAATGCAAAGTTAACGTTAAAACAGCCAAAGGAAACGAAGTTTTAGAAGCTGATGTTGTGCTTTCTGCCGTTGGCGTGATGACGAATTTGGAAAATTTAGGACTGGAAGAACTCGGCATCAAAACCGATAAAGGCAAAGTTTTGGTGGATAATTTTTACAAAACTAATGTAGAAGGCGTTTTTGCCATCGGCGATATTGTAAAAGGCCAGGCTTTGGCGCACGTGGCATCTGCCGAAGGGATTATTTGTGTCGAGAAAATCGCCGGCAAAAACCCCGAGCCTTTAAATTATAACAACATTCCGGGCTGCACGTATTGTTCGCCCGAAATTGCTTCCGTTGGTTATACCGAAAAAGCGGCGCGCGAAGCCGGTTTCGAAATCAAAGTTGGTAAGTTTCCTTTTTCGGCTTCCGGAAAAGCAAGTGCCGCCGGTGCAAAAGATGGTTTTGTTAAAGTGATTTTTGATGCCAAATACGGCGAATTTTTGGGCGCGCACATGATCGGTTATAACGTTACCGAAATGATTGCCGAAGTAGTAACTGCCCGTAAACTGGAAGCAACAGGGCACGAAATTATCCATTCAGTTCACCCGCACCCAACCATGAGCGAAGCGGTGATGGAAGCTGCGGCGGATGCATATGGAGAAGTGATTCACTTGTAAGTTGGGTTGCGGGTTGTGGGTTGCCAGTTGTGAGTTCTTATCAAGTTTAAATAGGTAGTTTAAGATAGAACTGGAAACTTACAACTCGCAACTGGCAACTAATACCAATGCTTCTTTTATCCCCTAAAAATTGGTGTGATAGTTACAGTTTAATTTGAAGAACGGACAACTCAAAACCCACAACTCATTCAAATGCTTCTTTTATCAACACAAAACTGGCAACCGCAACTCAAAACCCACAACTGAAACATGGCCTGGCTCTACCTTATTCTTGGTGGTTTGTTTGAAGTTGGTTTTACCACTTGCCTTAAATTTTCAAACAATTTCAGCAACTTAAAATGGAGCTTTGGCTTTTTCATTTGCATTGTATTGAGTTTATTGTTGTTGAACAAAGCCATCCAAACACTTCCGATTGGTACCGCTTATGGTGTTTGGACCGGCATTGGCGCAAGCGGATCAGTTTTAATTGGCATTTTACTTTTTAAAGAATCAGCAGATTTTTGGCGGTTGTTTTTTATTTTTATGCTGATTGCTTCGATATTAGGATTGAAGTTGGTAACGAAGGAATAATGATAAAGTTGGTATTACATTTATTCTTATTTTTGTTTAGATGTGCCTAAAGTTTTAGAAAGTAACGGATATAGATTTAGTTTTTACAGCAACGAGAATTAGGAACCTGCTCATATTCATATTACAAAAGGCACAGCAAATGCGAAATTTTGGTTAGAGCCAAAATTACAAGAAGAATATTCCTACGGTTTTAAACTTATCGAAAGGCGAAAAATAAAAAATATACTTCGAGAGCATTACAACACACTAATTGAAAAATGGCATGAGCACTTTGAAAATTAACCATCCTGAAAAAATCGTAAATAAAAAAGCTAAAGATCCATTCGATCAATTAATTTTTGAACAAGGTCTGCGCATCAAACAAGTTCTTTTAATAAACAAAAAGGAAGACATCTTGATTGTGCAATTAAATAATGATGCAGAAGTGAAAATTGCTTTAAGTAGTTATTCAAAATTAAAAAAGGCAAGTCAACAAGAATTAAATCAATGGGAAATGATTGCCGACGGAATTGGTCTCAGATGGGATGGTTTGGATGAAGATTTATCTGTAAAAGGCTTAATTAAAGAATCAGCATTAAACGAAGCGTTGCACCAATTGCAGAACAATGCTAAATCCAAGCTTACAATCCTTTAAATTGTTGCAGTCAATCTTGCTACCTCTTACCTGATACCTGATACCTCACTTGCAACTCCACACGATCAATACCGGTCTATTCAAACTCGATGGCGGAGCGATGTTCGGCGTGGTGCCAAAAACTTTGTGGAACAAAACCAACCCGGCCGATGAAAACAATTTGATTACACTGGCGATGCGTTGCTTGTTGATTGAAGATGCAGAAAAATTAATTTTGGTGGATACCGGAATCGGCAACAAGCAAAGCGAAAAATTCTTTAGCCGTTACTTTTTACATGGACATGATTCCCTCGAAAAATCATTAAACAAATTAGGTTTTGGTGTTGATGACCTGACCGATATTTTCCTCACACATTTACACTTTGACCATGTTGGCGGTAGTGTGATTTTGCAAGATGAAAAGCTGGTCCCCAAATTTAAAAACGCCAATTATTGGAGCAATAAAAAGCATTGGGATTGGGCTGTAAATCCAAACGAACGCGAGAAAGCTTCCTTTTTAAAAGAAAATTTATTGCCGCTGCAGCAAAGCGGACAATTGCAATTCATTAATCCAACCGATGCTTCTTTTACCGGCAATATTTCGGTGCTTTATGCTAATGGCCATACGGATGCGATGATGCTGCCCAAGATCAGTTACAAAAACAAAACACTGGTTTACATGGCCGATTTGTTGCCCACCGTTGGCCATATTCCGCTTCCTTATATTCCGGCTTATGATATGTTTCCGCTTAAATCTTTGGCAGAAAAAGCAGCGTTTTTAGAAGAAGCTGCCGATCAAAATTACATCTTGTTTTTAGAACACGACCCGGAAATTGAATGTTGCACCGTTAAAAAAACAGAAAAAGGCATCCGTTTAAACAAAACTTTTAAATTGAATGAAATTTAGGTGGTAAAAGAAGTATTAAACGTCGTTTCAACAATTAACGGCTTAAAAATGAGGTTCTTTAACCAAAAATCAGCAATCTTGTTTTATCTTTAAACAAAAAGTTACAGATATTTTTTATTTTCGCATGTTTTTATTTAGCTATAAAAAGGTAGGATTTATAAATGAGACAACTTAAAATAACTCAATCCATTACTAATCGTGAGTCGCAGTCGTTAGACAAATATTTACACGAAATTGGAAAGGTTGATTTAATTACAGCGGAAGAAGAAGTTATTTTAGCGCAAAAAATACGGGAAGGCGATCAGGCAGCGTTAGAAAGGTTGACCAAAACCAATCTCCGGTTTGTTGTTTCTGTTGCTAAGCAATATCAAAATCAAGGACTTACGCTGGGCGATCTGATCAACGAAGGAAACCTGGGCCTGATTAAAGCCGCCAAACGTTTTGACGAAACCAAAGGCTTCAAATTTATTTCGTATGCCGTTTGGTGGATCCGCCAATCCATTTTGCAGGCCATTGCCGAGCAGTCGCGCATTGTGCGTTTGCCGCTCAACCAGGTTGGTTCTTTAAGCAAGATCAGCAAAGCGTTTTCAAAATTGGAGCAGGAATACGAACGCGAACCATCGCCCGAAGAACTGGCCGATATATTAGAAACAACGGTTGATAAAATTTCGGATACGTTGAGCAATTCCGGCCGCCACGTTTCGATGGATGCGCCTTTTGTGCAAGGCGAAGAAAATACATTGCTGGACGTTTTGGACAACAAAGAGCCGAACACCGATTCGATGTTGATTGATGAATCATTGGCCGAAGAAATCCGTCGTTCTTTGTCCTCTTTAACTGAGCGCGAACGGGAAATCATTGTTTTGTTTTTTGGTTTAGGCGCAAACAGTCCTTTTTCTTTGGAAGAAATCGGCGAGAAATTTACGCTGACACGCGAACGCGTCCGCCAGATCAAAGACAAAGCGTTGCAACGGCTGCGGCATACTTCACGCAGTAAAATATTAAAATCTTATTTGGGATAAATAATCAAAGCCTTCATTTTCTGAAGGCTTTTTTGTTTTCTGTTCTTCGCACAAACGCTTTTAATTGATGTTGGTTTAAGTTCAAATGCTTCTTTTATGCCCCTAATTTCACCGGAAGAATACGAAAGCCTCTCTCCTGCCCAAGCCATCGAACTGCAAAAACAACTGCGCGAACAAATCCAAATTGAGCCGCTCGAAAAACCAATCCAAACTATTGCCGGCGCCGATATTTCTTTCAATAAATACGAAGACACGGTTTACGCCGGCATCATTGTTTTGAGTTTTCCGGGTTTGCAGGAAGTGGCCAAAGCAACCGTTATCAGCAAAGCAACATTTCCATATATTCCGGGTTTGCTTTCGTTTCGCGAAATTCCTTCGCTTTTAAAAGCCTGGGAATTGCTTTCGGTAAAACCGGATTTAATGGTTTTAGACGGACAAGGAATTGCACATCCGCGCCGCCTTGGCATTGCCACACATTTTGGTTTGGTTACCGGTACGCCAGCTTTGGGTTGTGCCAAAAGTTTATTGATCGGCAAGTACGAAACTTTGCCCGAAGCCGCAGGTTCCACCAGTTTATTGTATGATCAAAGCGAAGTTATCGGCGCAGCACTTCGTACCAAGTTTAAAGTAAACCCGGTTTTTATTTCGCCGGGCCACAAAATCAACTTAGAGCAAAGTTTGGAAATAATGAAACAGTGCAATTCTGGTTACCGCATACCGGAACCAACGCGAAAAGCACATTTGTTAGTCAATCAAATCAGAACACAAAATATGGGCGATAAAAGAAGCACACAGTTAGGTTTGTTTTGAAAAACTATATTGCAACTTTAAATTCAATCCAATGAAAAAAATTTCCATTTACCAGGCCGATGCTTTTACCGATCAGCTTTTTGGCGGAAACCCGGCTGCCATTTGTCCGCTCGAAGAATGGCTGCCCGACGAAACGATGCAGCAAATTGCTTTAGAAAACAACCTGGCCGAAACTGCTTTTTTTGTAAAAGATGGCGACAGTTTTATGCTGCGCTGGTTTACGCCCGAACTGGAAATTGATCTGTGCGGACACGCAACCTTGGCATCGGCACATATTTTATTTACCGAATTGGGTTTTGCCGGAGAAGAAATCCAATTCAAAACCAAAGTTGCCGGAACTTTAACGGTTTCTAAAAAAGACGGCCTTTACACATTGGATTTTCCTTCGCGCCCGCCGCAACCTTGCGAAACGCCGGATATTTTACTGGAAGCTTTAGGCGGAGTTGCTCCAATCAGCATCCAAAAATCGCGGGATTATTTTGTGATTTACGAAAAGGAAGAAGACATTATCAACCTG